>NZ_JBHIOP010000048.1:0-3514 GCF_042195625.1 Bartonella sp. AP9QHHD
CATATCTGTAATATAAAACGCTCTGTACGGTCAAATTTTAGGTAAATAGACCAATTGGTAAAATTATGGACTAAAAACATGAGAATATTAAAAGACCTGTTCTTAAAAAAGCGTAAACAACCCATGCAAAAAGAGTTTGTTGCAACAGCTGTTGGTTATGTTCCTTGGGGAGACGGAGCAGAGGAGTATTTTTACAACCTCTACGAATATGAAGACGGTACAAGAGAGTGTGAAAAGTTTGATGGTGGTCAGTATTATACCACACCAGAAAATGCGGATTTTAGTACCAAAGCGCAAGTGAAAGCTTGGGTTTACGGTGGGAATATTCCGAAAAGCGTTCTCAATTACGAGCCTCTTATAGACGAGATCAACAGAGAGATCAAAAAATTTTCAGAAGCTTCTGAAAAAACAATGATTAGATGCTAACTCATATCAGGAACAACTTGACAAATTTTTAAAAGCCATTAGGTTACGAAGCAGGCTTAAAACACCTGTAACCAATCGGTTCAATAGTATCCCGAAAGATCTGTTGCCCATCATAAGAAATTTTGTCCAGGGTCTTCACATGTATGTCCAAGGGTAACCTAAAGATGTGAAGGACTGAATTGGTTCGGTTGTTTTAGCCCTGGATACTTAAACTTTTAAAACAAAGGAACCAATATTATGAACACTCTTATTAAAATATCAGAAAAAATTATTGAACAAGAAATTGTGCAAACGGTCAATGCTCGTGAGTTACACGCATTCATGGAAATAGGAAAACGTTTCGCTACTTGGATTACGGATCGTATTAATCAATATACATTTGAAGAAGGTAAAGACTTCATAAAAACACAAGATTTGCGGTTCCCAAAATTGGGAAGCGCAAAATCTAGAGCTGTTACAGTAATAGAATACCATCTCACTTTAGATATGGCAAAAGAGCTTTCCATGGTTGAACGCAACGAGAAAGGCAGACAAGCTCGTCGTTACTTTATCGAGTGTGAAAAAAAGTTAAAAAGCCAATCTGTTGATAATGACCGTGATACACGCTTTGATTTTCCAAAAGATTGGGATAAAATGTCTCCAACTAAAAAGGCTGTTTACATTTATGGCCCTCTCCACATGCATCTTGTTAAAGCCTTTACATTGGTAGAAGAAAGCAAACAGTATAAAACACTCATTGAAGAAGCAAAACAGGTTTTAGAAAAATCTGTTGTAAAAGCTGCTTAGATTTAAAAACATGATTTTATCTTCTCGTCTTCAAAGGCGAGGAGATAGTTAAGCCGCGTTTTTTATTGTAATAACGACTTGCTTGCCGAGAACACTCAGTGCTTGCTCTAAAGTTTGAAGCTTAGTTGGATAATTGGGGTCAAGAATGCGTCTTGCTTCTGTTTCTTTTTTACCCAAACGATGTGCCAATTCTGTTTTTGTAATATTCGCTTCATTAAAGGCTTCTACCACTGCGAGCTTAAGAGCATTCCACGCATCTACCGTAACTTCTACAAGGTCTTTGTACTGCCGTGGTGTAGGCAAAGGCAGACCGCGCATAGAATAGCTCCGTAATGCCAACCCTAAAGCTTCAACAGCATTCTCTAATGCCTCTACTCTATTTTCTCCAGCTGTTATTGCTTCAGGTACATCTGGAAAAGTCACAATAAAACCACCATCCGGATCAGTTTCAAATTTTGCTTGATACGTATATTCCATGTTTAGGTCTCCTCACTATGATCAAAATGTTTTTGAAACGAAAAATTAAAAACGTATGAAATACGAGTTTCATATTCCCAATTGTTTTTTATTATCTTCACGTAAAGTGGCGTTAATTCACCCGATTTTATAACAGTTGTTTTGTCTCCAAAAGTTACCAAATAATGTGACCCTTTGCCTGCATCTGGAGCTTCACTGTAATGAAGACCTCTTTTTCTGGCTTCTTTGCGTAACTCTCTAAGCAGCGCTTCTCGTTTCATTTAGCCTCCCCTTAATTTGATAAAACCAATATCGCACAAAAAGGTTCGATTGTCAATAATAAATCAAGCAAAAAAGCCTTGCCTTTTTATAACACAGCTATTGAGTGAGTTTATCAAATAAGATTATAAAGTAATGCTTTAAAAAAATGTGATTAATTAACTGAAATAATTGAAAAAAATATGAAAATCATGCTAAGATTTTCTATGTATTAAAATACAAATTTAAGGTAAGAAAAAACATGCTAAATAAAGTAATGTTAATCGGGCGTCTAGGTGCTAACCCCGAAAGCAAAACAATGACTTCTGGAACAGAAATAGTCAATTTTCGTATGGCAACTTCTGAAAGCTATACGGATAAAAATACTCATCAAAAAGTAGAGAAAACAGAATGGCACTCCGTGGTGATTTTTAATCCACATTTAGCAAAAATTGCACTTCAATATCTCAACAAAGGTTCAAAGGTTTACATAGAAGGCAAATTACAGACACGCAAATGGCAAGATAAAAATGGGCATGACCGTTACACAACAGAGATTGTCTTACCACAATTCAAAGGTGAATTGTATTTGCTTGATGCAAAGAAAGATCAATCGGCATCCCCTACCCCTTCACCTATTACTTCTCAAAATTATGCTATCGCTTCAGGGGCTCAAGATTATAGAACGGCTCTTAACGATAGCGTCCCATTCTGATTGAAAAAAAATATGACAAAAAGAAAAAAACGTGCAAAACGCGGTCGTCCTCGGATTAAAGGATGTATCAGAGAACCAAATGGACGTATCTCACGAGCAAAAACACCGCATGAACCCATGGATAAATTGGCAATTGAAATGCGTGCCAAACGCTTCTGTTTGACCATAGAAGAGGCTAAAAATCCGCTTTCCGGTACCTATATCGGGCGGCTTTATTTGCAAGGCGAAATAAATCAAGACCAATATGATGCTGCGCAAAAATATCTTGAAGTGAAAAATGACTATTCGTGTGCAAAAGGTTTGCCAAGTGCTGTTTATGATAAAATGCCCTCATCTTCTGATGAGACAGCAAAAGAAAAATGGATTAAATTTGCAACAGAACAGTTTTCAAACATGCAAGAGGCTATCAAAGAAGCACAACACCTCTATAGACAGTATAATCTTTATGCCGCGATACAACATCTTGTTATAGAAAACCAAACATTACCACATCTTGTTAGTTCTTTGCGTATTGCTCTAAATGCTCTCCAGAAGTATTTTTATCCAAAAAATAAATGGTAAATGCTTTAACGTATAAACGATTTTTGGGAACGGAATATTTGCATCATTTGTTTGTAAAGCAGCATATTTAGGTAAAAAAATAAAAAAAACACAATATATTGATTTTTTTGTTGACAATATGTGAAAAGTCGTATTTAATGACGCTGCTGTACTGGTCGAATTGCGTCCAAAATTCAAAAATATCCTCTAAAAATTTAGTAAAATGTGATCTTGAAACGTGGCTAGAAAGCCCTGTTTTCTGGGTAATTCTGACTAATCTATTTTTCAAATAACAAAAATCAATAATTGACTAATGATGTCATTAATTATGAC
>NZ_JBHIOP010000049.1:0-5946 GCF_042195625.1 Bartonella sp. AP9QHHD
TCCAAATAGTTATAAAGAAACGGTTTCTTTGCCTGTCACCTCTAAGCACGTGGAACACCAGTTTTCTTTTTCATTGGATACTGTACTTTGGTACTCAGATATTGCTCTTTGGTATTCTTTTTAGTTTGTGTACTGTTTCTTATGTTACATACACGCAGTTTAATAAACATATCTATTTACACACTACAGTGCTCAGTTAAAAAGCTATAGTAAAATTTCCGATTTTATAAAACTGTTCAGATTACGTTGTTTCTTCTCAACGTTCATAGATGAGATCAACAAGGAGATAAAAAACTATCGAAAGCTGTTTGATACTCTTTGTAGCAGGAAAGAGATCAACGCATTGAACGAAGCATGGCGTCACGTAAAATTGCGTTAATCCGTGTTTGATATCCTTTCCCTTGACTTTTAAGCCACGCTAGAACGTCTGAATCCACACGTACTGTTGTGACAGTTTTGGTTGGTTTATAGAATGGATTGCGAACGGCGTTTTTCCAGAATGCATCATTGAGTGACGGAATATCACTATGATCAATTGCACTGTCCGGCATTGCAGCCAGCTTATCAACTTCAACTCTCTGTTTATCTGTCAAAGGTGATAAGTTACCTACATCAATTTCATAAAGAACTTTCTTCTTCATAACGTTTCCTTTCTTTCGAGTTAGCTCGCCGCGCTGAAATAATACGGATTACTTCTATACCATCTTTATCATCATGGACAGTATGCGCCACGAGCAGCAGTAAAAAACCATCCACAAGACCCAAAGTTTGCCAACGATATTCTCCGTTTTCAATACGGTCTTGTTTAACCATGGCGAACGGGTCTGCAAAAACACGAGCAGCAATTTCAAAACTGACACGGTGCTTTCTAAGATTACTTTTTGCTTTAGTTTCATCCCATTCAAATCTTATTTTCATATCTTATGTTAATACATTTATGTATGTATTTCAAGAGTTTTAAATGAACACTGAACTATTTATGTTTTTTGCATATTAAATATAATTTTATATGTTAAAAAACAATAATATCATTTTGAAATAATTGAAAAAATAAGCAAATCATACTAAGATTTTCTATGTATTAAAGTACAAGTTTAAGGTAAGAAAAAACATGCTAAATAAAGTGACATTAATCGGGCGTTTAGGTGCTGATCCCGAAAGCAAGACAATGAATTCTGGAGCAGAAATAGTCAATTTTAGTATAGCGACTTCTGAGAGCTATACAGATAAAAAAAACCAATCAAAAAGTAGAGAAAACAGAATGGCATTCCGTGGTGATTTTTAATCCACATTTAGCAAAAATTACACTTCAGTATCTCAACAAAGGTTCAAAGATTTACGTAGAAGGCAAATTACAAACACGCAAATGGCAAGATAAAAATGGGCATGACCGTTATACAACAGAGATTATCTTACCACAATTCAAAGGGGAATTGTATTTGCTTGATGCAAAGAAAGAGCAATCAGCATCCCCTACCCCTTCACCCATTACTTCTCAAAATTATGCTATCGCTTCAGGTGCTACTGATCATGGCACATCTCTTAATGATGCTATCCCATTCTGATTGATAACATATGACAAAGAGAAAAAAACGTACAAAACGCGGACGTCCTCGGATTAAAGGATGTATCAGAGAACCAAACGGACGCATCTCACGAGCAAAAACACCGCATAAACCCATGGATAAATTGGCAATTGAAATGCGTGCCAAACGCTTTGGCTTGACCATAGAAGAGGCTAAAAATCCGCTTTCCGGAACCTATATCGGGCGGTTTTATTTGCAAGGTGAAATCAATCAAGACCAATATGATGCTGCACAAAAATATCTTGAAGTGAAAAACAATTATCTATGTGCAAAAGGATTGCCTAATGCAATTTATGATAACTTTACTCCTTCATCAAATGAGGAGGCACAAAAACGGTGGATTGAAAGAGCAACTCATTGTTATGAAGAGACGAAAGAGGTTATCAAAGAAACACAACACCTCTATAGACAGTATAATCTTTACGCTGCATTACAATATCTTGTTATAGAAGATCAATCGTTAACACATCTTGTTAGCTCTTTGCGTATTGTTCTTAATGCGCTTCATAAGCATTTTAGCCATTAAAAAAGAATTGACATCAGATGAAAAATCATTAAAATGTGTATATATTTACACATTATGAGTTTAGGTAATGGAACAAGATAGCCGAAAAATCATTGCAAAATTAAAGCGTGATGGCTTTGAACTTATCAAAGTGAAAGGTTCTCATCATAAATTTAAAAAAGATGATAAGGTTGTTATCGTTCCACATCCTAAAAAAAATCTTCCGATTGGTACAGCACGTTCTATCGCACAACAAGCAGGCTGGTTAAAAGAAGGAGAAGAAGAATGAAAAGATTTTTTGCTCTTGTTCATAAAGATGAAGAATCTGCTTTTGGTGTTCAGTTTCCTGATTTTGAGGGACTTTTTTCTGCTGCTGATGAGGAAGAAAATTTAATCGCAAATGCAACAGAAGCACTCCAACTTTATTGTGAAGATATAGATAGAGTGCCTATTCCTTCAAAATTTGAAGAAGTCATACAACGGAAATCTGTCAAAACAGCTTTGTCAGAAGGAGCTTTTTTAATACAAGTTCCTTTTATTGAAAATGATTCAGAAGTCATACGCACAAATATATCAATTGAACGAGGGCTTTTACGTGCAATTGATAATTGTGCACAAGAGAGAGGTTTAACAAGATCTGCTTTTTTGGCAACAGCAGCGCGTCACGAGCTTAATATTTAGCTCTTCAATCTGGAAAAATTTATCACTCTAGATTTTTTTGCAAAAGCGTGTAATTGCATATGATCCGCGAGCTATTAATGAAAATCAAAAGGCGGCAGGCAAACAAAACGCTATAGTTAAGAGGGATATAACTATCATTGATACTATATACATGGCATCTAATATTTCTGGACCTGTCATTGCCTTTCCCTCCTATAATAATTTCACAATAATTTATAAAATCTAAAATATAGATTTTTTTGTTGGCATGGTGTAAAAAATCGTATTTAATGACGGCACTGCATTGGTTGTATTGCGTCCAAAATTCAAAAATATTCCCAAAAATTCAATGAAATATCAAGCCTTTAATATGGCTAGAAAGCTCTGTTTTCTGGGTAATTCTGACTAATCTATTTTTCAAATAACAAAAATCAATAATTGACTAATGATGTCATTAATTATGACTCAAAAGGAGCAATGATGAAAACTGTCATCACTAAGCCAATGTGTGTTGTTGGAGACAATAAAAGCACTGTTCGATTTGAACCATCAACACCCAATAATCCATTTGTTGAAGTTTCTAATCAAGTCTACGCACGTCTCAAGCGCGCTAATGCTGTAAAACCTTTTATTGGAGTCAAGACAACAGCAAAAACAGACAAGGCAGTTGAACAAATTAAGCAGATAAAACAAGAAGCCGTACAAACATCGTCTGAACCAGTGACAGAGGAAATTCCACTCGAACAGCCAAAAGCATCTAAAGCTTCCAAGTCACCTACCCCAAAAAAGGCTTAGAAGTTGAAGTTAATCATCCACCCAAAATGCTATCTTCAACAGGTGAAGGATACCTTCACAAGCCTTCAAGCACCACGCCTTAATTGGGCTCTGCGTAATGCTCTAAACACTGCAGCAAAACAAGTTGAACGCTTTACTGAAAAGCAAGTTGCAGACATCTCATCAGCCCAAATAAAGCGTATAAGAAGAGGTGTTTATATTAAAGAAAAGGCAACAGCAAGGTTTCTTGAGACAGATATCATTGGTTCTGGAACACCGATACCTCTTAAATTTTTTAAAGCAAACGAAACAAAACGCGGCGTAACTTACACACTGTTTGGAAAGAAAGAAATCTTACCCCATGGTTTTATCAAGGGAGGCAGTTTTCCAAAGCGTGTTGAATTGAAAATGGGAGGGAATGTGTTTCAAAGAGATGACGGAGATCAATTCCCCATTGCAAAACAAGAAGGACCTTCAATTGCTAAAGTGATGTCTAAGCCAGAAATTGCAAGTGCTATTGTAAAAGAAGCCAATGAAAGATTAACCAAAAACATACAGAGACAACTTTCTCGTCAAGAATACGCTGCTAATAAAAAAGGCTAGATCATGTTCTCAAGCTTTATCTATATATTCCATATCCTTATGAGTTTAGGCATTACATATTCTTATTGCAATTTTAAAAACAGATTATCACTTATGCTTTGTTTTTTTCATAAAAAAATCAATAAAATCAATTCAAAAGGTACTTCCCAGCGGGTTGGCTTCGTTGCGGGGCAGGCGAGCGCAAACTATCGCTAGCGACAGAATTTTCAAATTGACTGTACATTGTACACATAACTCATTGATAAATAACAATTTAATGTGTACTCATATACACACTGTACAATAGTGGATTATTTTTTAGAAAAAAGTTTTTTGTCACTTGACAAGATAGTATTGTTATATCTATTGTCGAATCAGGTGCCTAACAAACACCTTAAGCAACTAGCGGATAAATTGCCGGAACAATCTTTTCTCCGCAAATTTAAATTTTTGACTCATTGTATGCGTATAGCGTATAAGGAAGTTTGTCGGGTGTGGTTACACTATAAAATACCCTTGCGGGGAAAGTGTAACGACGGACTAGTTGCCGTGTTTGTTAGCGCCCGGCACTCTCTTAGAGTGTCATTAACAAACATCTAACAACTAGGGGTTCACAATGACTCTCATTAAAATATCAGAACAAGCAATTGGACAAGAGATTGTTCAAACAGTTAGTGCACGCGAATTGCATGCATTCTTAGAGGTAAAACGGGATTTTTCCAATTGGATTAAAGATCGTATTAATAAATATGATTTTAAAGAGGAAAGAGATTATATTTTAACGCTCGCCAAAATTGGCGAACGTCAAAATGTGGTATTAAAAGAATATCACCTCACTTTAAGTGTAGCCAAAGAACTTTCTATGGTGGAGAACAATAAGAAAGGTAGAGAAGCTCGTTTATATTTTATAGAATGTGAAAAACGTGCAAAACAAATAGCAACACCGCAAATAAATCTTGCCAATGCTTTGGAAAATCCTCTTACGATTAAACAGCNATAGCAACACCGCAAATAAATCTTGCCAATGCTTTGGAAAATCCTCTTACGATTAAACAGCTCCTTTTAGAGAGTATCAATCAATTAGAAGACTTAAGAAATGAGGTGAGTACACTCAAGCCAAAAGCCGAAGCTTTGGAAGGTCTAAAACGCTCTGATGGTTTATTCGGTCTTATTGAAGCAGCAAAGATGTTGGAAGTACGACCAAAGGATTTAACTGATTACTTGCGTAAACATGGTTGGGTGTATCGGCGTACTCCAGGGGCGCCTCTGTTACCTTATCAAGATAAAATCAAAAAAGGTTTCATGGACTGTCCTGCTATCACCATTCAAAGACCAGATGGTACAGAAAAAGTGCTCCCTTCAACAAAAATTACATCCAGAGGATTGGCATGTTTGAGAGAGCAAATCTTTGGGGGTGTGCAATGAATAGCAGTGTCGACTTCTTATGCGATTTGTGGATAGCGTTGGCTCAATTTTCCAATCATCAAAGTGTTGGAGATGAGGATTGTAACACGCTGGTGCAGGTCATGGGCGTGGTGGAAAAAGCTTTGATTTTAGAACTTCAAGATGAAGTGCCCAATTTTACAAAGATTCTGGCAGTTCTTACAGATTTCGGAGCTTCAGAGTTTCCCATGGCTATGAATCCTTTTTTGAAAGCTTACGAACCAGATTTAGAAAGCCCCATTAAAAAGGTTGCTTAACTTAAAAACAGAACTCCCCTCCCCGTTCTCAAAAATGGGGAGGTGGTTGGTTTAGCTGCCACTTGCTTTTTTTAAGACTTCACCCATACGTGTTCGCCAATCTTTTCCTTGTTTTTTAAAAGAGGCAATAACATTTGGG
>NZ_JBHIOP010000050.1:0-5898 GCF_042195625.1 Bartonella sp. AP9QHHD
GGTAAGGCAACCTCTGGGGGCAATATGGAGCTGTCTTCGCGTCAGACACTTCAAGTTTCAGGGCTAGGGTCAGGCGCTGATGTAACACTTGAAACAGATGGAGCGCTTAATATTGGTGGCACTGTTTTAGCTGGGGGCAATCTCAGGGCGCATGCCGGTGGTGATATACAAGCCCATTTTTTAGCTGGTGGGGTTGATATGGCAGCCACGCAAGCAGCTGGCAGCCTTGTTCTTGGCACAAAAGGGGATGTTGATCTCCAGAGCAGTCAAGGTGCGATTTTTGCTGAAAGTATTTATGGGGCAGGAGATATCACCCTGGTTTCTCATAATGGGCTCTCTGTTTCCCAAACAATTCTGTCGCATCACAATGTTGCCATTCATGTTGACCCCCATGCCGGCATTCATTTTGGGCAAGTTTTAGCCTATGGCAGAGCAGACATTCATGGTGGGGCGGTTGATTTTTCTTCTTTGATGACGGGTGATGATGCCGTTTTAAAGGTGGGAAGTCTTGATGCAGGCACACTGATGACAGGTTTAGATTTTGTTCACTCTCAGGTGAGCCCTTCAAACCCTACAGGTGCTCTTGTTTTTCATGATAAAGGTTCCCTTTTTGCTACAGCGCAAGAGGGTATAAAGGTTGGGCATATTATCAGTGGTGGCAATATTGAACTTTTTGCTGGCAACGACATTTATTATGATCAGGTCATTGGCTATGGCAGTGCAACCCTGACCTCGGTATCAGGAGGGATCAGCGTTGAGAATGTGCTGTCTGCTACGGGGGATGTGAGATTGACAGCAAACACACTGGATTTGAGCAATGATCGTTCTCATATTTACACGCCGCAAACGCTATATTTAACTGCGGATCATATTTATGTCTCGGGCAGCACGCTGATTTATGGTGGTTTAGATTTTCAAAGCACCAATGTTCTTGATATTCACCATGCACGGCTACAAGCCATTACCGATGAAGGAGGGACTGGAGATATTCTTTTTGTTGCTCCAGGCGTTATGGTGGATCAGTTCACATCGGTTTTAGCAGCACGAGATTTTATCATCAAAACCGGGGAGCTTGAAAATAGCGGTCAATTGGCAGCGGGTCATGATTTAGCTTTTAGCGTGACGGGCGATGTGACCAACAGCAAAACGGGTTTAATTTATGTAAAGGGCAATGGTGCTTTACAAGTTGATGGGGCTTTGCTCAATGATTTTGNGTCTCAAAAACGAAGCCGATAGCATGCCTGTCATCACGGAAAAAACGGAAGAAGTCGCCATAGCATTCGAAAAACCAAAGGGTTTTAATTTGCTCAATGAACAGAATTTATATCACGATATGAAGAGAGAGCGTTGGGGAAAGGGGTATGTTACGTATATATTAATAGGTGGAGAGGATTATATACATACTCAAGGAGGGTATCTTAAGGAAGAATTTGTATTTGATAAAAAGCTTTGGGCTAACAAAGAGGGAACCTATGGCACGGCAACTTTGCAAGGTGGAACAGTCTATAAGGCATTCACTTGGAAATATGATAAAAGAAAAGGAGATATAGAACGCTATCAATGGAATAATCAGTCATACATGACAGAGAAGATTGTCACGCAGAGTTTTTCGCATAAACCGGCTGCTCAGGGGATGATACAATCTAGTGGCAATCTCATCATTAATGCCGATACCATTGACAACCACTATAGCATTATACAAGCAGGAGGAAATGCCGATATCCACGCCAATGTGCTCACCAATTTGGGGGCAACGGTTTATAAAAACACTTATATGGGTTGTAATGCTAATACGGATGCTTATTGTTATGGTTATAAAGCTGATGGAAGCCGCGATGTTTCCTTAGATATAGCTAATGGCACTTATCGCCAGACCGGTTCAGAAGCTCTTGATGCAGTTCTTGGTCTTGTCCAAGCGGGTGGCACTTTAAATCTGGTGGTTGATCAACTCAACAACAAGGCAGGGGAAGGTTCTATTACAGGGGATGCGCATTTTAAAGCACAAGCAGTTGAAGGCAATCCGCTGGAGTCCTTAAGCGGTTTAACCGGGGCTGGTGCTTTGTTTACACCAAAAGTGGATATCAATGGTGCAGGAGAACTTTCTGAGGGTCTCCCTTTGCCAAAGCCTCAATCGGGTGGGGTTGGTGGCACCTTGCCCAAGCAGAATTTTATTTATGAAACGCGGGCAGAATTCCTTGATGTTGGCAAGTTTTATGGCTCAGCCTATTATTTGAACAGAATTGGCTACAATCCTGATCGGGAGATTTTTTTCTTAGGGGATGCTTATTTCGAAAAGGAATTGATTGAAAAACAAATGCGTGATCTGGTTGGTCAAGGTTTGGGTAAAGGCTCCTTTATTCCTGGAAGTGATGCCATTGAACAAGTCAAAACTTTGCTGGATGTCGGGGCAGACTATGCAAAAGCCCACAATCTCCCTTTTGGTGAGGCTTTGAGTGAAGAACAATTGGCGTCCCTAGAAGTCCCGATGGTGATTTATGTGCGCCAACAGGTCAAGGGCATGGATGTTTATGCTCCGGTGCTTTACATCCCTGAAAAAGACAGAGCCTCCTTTGTTTCTGCTGGAGCTTTGATCATGGGCGATGGTGTCAATATCACCAGCCAGAATACGAGCAATTCAACGATTATCAATTCAGGGCGGATTGCGGCAAATCACCAATTGCATGTGCATGGCGGGGATATCCTCAGTCAAGGAGGGCATTTTGCGGCGGGTGGTGATGCTGTTCTCCTTGCGGAGAAGAATATTCGTTTGGATGCAGGGCGCACAACGGTTGACGGCGTGGAGACAGTATTAAACACCGAGGCACTTTCTGCTGGTGGTAATGCAACGGTGATTGCCAAACAAGATATCACAGCCTCAGGGGTGGGGATCACTACCGGAGGTGATCTTGCCATGGCTACAGAACAAGGCAACTTGACGATCGGTTCAGCAGAAACCCATTACCATGATGAACAGGGTGATGCTACCATGCATCATAAATCAGAAGTCAACTCTGGAGGCTCGACGACACTTGCCTCTGGAAAAGATTTGAATATCTTAGGCTCTGATGTTCAAACAAAGGATAAACTTCTCTTGCAAGCTGAGAGGAATGTTTCGATTGATGCCACACGCAATAGTATGGATAATCAGAATGGGAGTGAAACATCTCATGTTGCTTTACACAATGGCTCTCATTTAAGTTCTGGAAAAGAGACCACTGTTCTCTCTGGAAAAGATATCCATATGGCGGCTTCCGATATAGATGCCAAGGGCAAGGTGGGGCTGAAAGCCAGTAACGATATCCTGATCAACAATGCAGAAGATAGCTTACATTATGAGATATCCGATCACAAAGAGGATGGAATATTTAGTGAGAGAGTCCATAATAATGTTGAGGCTACTCAAGTTGTGGGCTCAAGTATAACAGGGGGTGAAGGGATGGCCTTTGAATCTGGCAACGATACAAAAATCATTGGATCGATGCTTTTTGCTGGAAAAGAAGAGGAAACACCAGATCAAGCAAAAGCAGATATTTCTATTCACTCTGGTGGGAATATTCTCATAAAAGGCGCTCAAGAACACTACGATCAGCAATACCAATCGTCATCAAGTAGCTTTTTGCATGAGAAATCTTCCGATAAATCTGAATCGCACACCACAACAGTTTCCTCTGTTCTTGAGGCAACGGGCAACATTGATTTGCAAGCAGAAAAAGAGTCCACAATTACTGCTTCTCATCTGCTTTCAGGTCAAAACATCAATGTGACAGCAGAAAATGTGACGATTGATGGCATGCAAGATCACCATAGCAGCCACTCAGAAGAACATGCATCTGGTTTTGGCGCGGGCTCAGGTGAGGACTTTGTGTCGATATATGGGAGTGAGGAAAAGGTGCAAAATGAAGAGAGTTTTGAACATCAAGGCTCTTCTCTCAATGCGTATGGCACTATCAACATCATTGCCAAGAAAAAAGATGTGAGCATAGTGGGCTCTGATTTTGCAGGTGAGAATATTAATCTTTCGGCAGCTCGTGATGTCAATGTGCTTGTGGGTCATAATAGCCATAAGTCAAATTCTGAAGAAAAGCGTTCAGGTTTTGGCATTCAGTTTGGAAAGAGCAGCAGTAGTGTTTCTTTGGGTGTTGGGGTTGCAAGCGTCAAAGATACGGGCGATCAATGGGAAACCACTTCCACACAATCACACATCACGGCACGCCAAGATGTGCAGATTACTGCTGACAATGATGTGAATATGCAAGCAGCTATTGTTTCGGCAAATCGTGATGTGAACATTGATGCCGGTAATAATATCACGCTTTCGGAAAGCCAAGATATCTCTAAGACACAAAAAAACCATGAAAATTTCTTTGCTGGTGTTACAGGTTCTGTCAATGTTGGCATTCTTAGTACCATACAAGATATAAAGGATGCAGGAAAACGTTTTGGTCATGGGGATACAAAACACAAAATCGGCAATGGCATCATTCTTGGTCTAAAAGGCAAAGATCTCTATAACAAAGGCAAAGATCTCTATAATGGGATAAAGAGCGGATCAACAAAAGATTCCCTTCTCAAGATGGTGGATATTTCTACCAGTGTTACCGTAGGCTTTAAGACTGAAAAGGAAGAGAAGTCTTCTCAGACATCTACTGCTGTAACCAATAGCATAGAAGCTGGGCGTTCTGTCAATATGAAAGCCCACAAAGGCAGCATCCATGGTGTTGGAGCTGATATTATCGCTGGCACCAATCCTGTTTATGCAAATGATCCGCAGAGCGGGAATATCAACTTGGAAGCAGGACAGCATATTACCTTTGAAAGTGCGCAAAACAAGAAAAGCACACAAAACCATAACCAAAGTGCTTCAATGAATATTGGAGCCAGTTATGGCACGGGTGGCGCAGGGGTAACAGGCAGTGCTGCTTTTAGTCAAGGGGAAGGTTCCAGTGAACAGGTTCAACAAAAGAACAGCCATATTGTTGGCACAGGTACTGTTCATACCACGAGTGGGGCAAACACCACATTGGCAGGCGCCGTGGTTTCTGGAGAGCGTGTAGAAATGGAAGTAGGAGGTGATTTTACCGTTGTCAGCCGCAGTGATACGGGACAAACTTCCAGCAAAAAAAACTCTGTTTCTGTTGGGGTTAAAGGCAATGGAAAGCCTGATGGTGCGTCAATAAACGTCTCTTTCCAAAATGATCAATCCTCCAGCGATTATCACAGTGTTGTGGAACAATCAGGCATTAAAGCCCGTGATGACGGCTTTGAGATCACCGTTAAAGATAAAACAACGCTGACTGGAGGTATTATTGAAAGCACAGCCTTGGCAGAAAAAAACAGCCTGACCACAGGAAGCATCAGCACCAGTGATATCAGCAACAGTGCGAGTGCCAAAGCCAGCAGTGATGGGATTAGCATTGCAGCGGGTGGTGCAATGGGCGAATACGACATCGCTAAAAACATTGCCAAAAATGTTTTAGATCATGCAGAACAACAGGATTCAAGGGAAGGATATACCAAATCTGCCATTAGCGATGGCACCATCGTCATTACTGATGAAGCAGGGCAGAAGGCATTGACAGGGCAAGGCGTTGATCAAACCATAGCTTCCCTTAACCGTAATACCGCTGAAGCTCATAAGGGTGTATCACAAATAGATGTCACTAAGCTGGAACAAACAGCTGGTGAAGATCGTAAAATGGCAACACAATTGCTGGAAGAAGGATTTAAATACAGCGATAAAGCCTATAAAAAATATAGTGAAGAATCCTCTAAAAAGCGCAATGATGTAGCCTCTAAAAAGCGTAATGCTGAAGCTCCTAAAAAGCACAATGCTGAAGCCTCTAAAAAGCGTAATGCTGAAGCCCCTAAAAAGCGCAATGATGTAGCCCCTAAAAAGCG
>NZ_JBHIOP010000051.1:0-6271 GCF_042195625.1 Bartonella sp. AP9QHHD
TTGATAACTACAAAAGCGCACTTGCCGAGTTACAAGGACTTATACTTCCTAAATCAAAAACCGGTAAACTTGTTGAAGGGTCATTTGCATGGCTGCTTAAACAATACTTTAACAGCGTTCATTGGCATAGCCTTGCTAAAGCTACGAAAAGACAAAGAGAACTTATCCTTATGAAGGTATGTGATGCTATAGGAAACATTCCATACAGAGAAATAAAGAAATCACATATTACAGCGGGTGTTGAACGCCGCAAAGAAAAACCAACAGCTGCCCAAAATTTTCTAAAAGCACTTAATGGACTTTTTAATTGGGCGATCGATCAAGAACTTCTGGAGAATAACCCAGCTTTAGGAATAAAAAGACCTCCTCTCAACAACAAAGATGGATTTGCTGTTTGGACAGAAGAAGATGTTGAAAAATATTATCACCATTGGTCACATGGTTCACATGAACGCGTCTGGATTGATGTTCTTCTTTACACGGGTTTGCGTCGTGGTGATGCGGTCCGCATTGGTTGGAACGATGTCAAAGATAATATCATTCATCTCAAGACAGAGAAAAGTAAATTCCAAACAGATGTTTTTCTACCCATTTTGCCTGAATTAGCAGAAACTCTAAAAATTGGTCCTATTGGAAATGAAACATTCATTTGCGGAAAAAACGGAAATAAACTCGTAAAAGAAAGTTTTGGCAACCTTTTTCGTGAGGCTTGTAACGTAGCGGGAATCAAAAAATCAGCACATGGCTTAAGAAAATTAGCAGCAACACGCGCCGCTAATTCAGGTGCAACAGTATCACAACTCAAGGCAATTTTTGGATGGACCGACGACAACATGGCATCTCTTTATACAAAAAGCGCAGATCGCAAAAGGCTAGCTATAGAAGCGATAAAAAAGCTCCAAAAAAAATGAGGGATAGTGCTATAAAAAACATTAATGGAATCAATAATGATAAATTTCCCCCATATCGCAATAACTCATTTATTTTATTTAAAATTATTGAAACTCTTATAGACGAGATCAATAAAGAGATCAAAAAATTACCGAAAACCACAGGAAATAAATATGTTTACAGATAAACAGCTAAGAGCCTTGTTTGGCATTATAACTTTTATATTTTTATGTTTTTTAGGAATTAAAAAAAATCCCTACTTTATCCAAAGTATTTTGATATTTGCATCTTTTGGTTTGATAATAATAACAAATATTTTTGTAATTTTATGCAATTCTCATATTCCTTTTGAATTGCAAAATAATCCAAAATATAAAGATGATGATACAACGGGTTGGGTGAAACTAACACGTGATTTACAACAGTATATGCACAGACTTTTAAATATAATAATTTTAGCGCTTGTCGTTTTAATTTTTCCAAATAGTTATAAAGAAACGGTTTCTTTGCCTGTCACCTCTAAGCACGTGGAACACCAGTTTTCTTTTTCATTGGATACCGTATTTGGGTATTTAGACATTGTACTTTGGTACTATTTTTTATGCTGTGTATTGTTTCTTATGTTTCGTACACGCAGTTTAATAAATATATCCATCTACATACTACAGTCTTGTACTAAAAAGCCATAGTAAAATTCCCGATTTTATAAAACTGTTTAGATTACGTTGTCTCTTCTCAACGTTCGATAAAATCAACAAGAGCATAAAAAACTATCGGAAGCCGCTTGACATTATTTCTGTAATGTATATCTTTGGTATTAGGTGCCTCAAAAACACCTTAAACGAACAGCGGATAGATTGCCGACACAATTTTTCTTCCGCACATTAAAGGCTTTGACTCATTGTATGTTACACGCATATAATGGCATTGTCGGGTGTAGTTGCGCTATACAATACCCTTATGGGAAAAGCGTAACGACGGACTGTTCGCCGTGTTTTTGAGCACCCGGCATTCTTTATTGAGTGTCAATCAAAAACGTCTAATCGAACAGGAGTTCACATGAACACTCTCATAGAAATTAGAGAACAGGTTATTGATCAGGAAACTGTTCAAACAGTAAATGCACGTGATTTGCACGCATTTTTGGAAATTACATCAAAATTTGCAGACTGGATTAAAAATCGCATTAAAGAATGTAAGTTTCTGGAAAATATAAACTTTATAACGCTTTCTAAAAATTTAGAAAACGGTGGAAAGGTAAAAGAATACCACATTACATTAGACATGGCTAAACATCTTTCGATGATAGAGCGTAATGATAAAGGGCATGAAGCGCGTCAATACTTTATCAAATGTGAACGGCTTTTGAAACAAGTAGCAACACCACAAGTTGACTACTCCAAACCCGAAGCATTACTTGGTGTCTTAAATCACTTACAAAATCAAATCGAGCAAAAGGATAACACCATTGCTGGATTGACTCCAAAAGCAAAAGCTTTGGAAGGTTTAAAGCGCTCTGATGGGTTGTTTGGTCTTATCGAAGCAGCGAAAATGCTTGAAGTACGACCAAAGGACTTAACCGATTATTTGCGTAAACATGACTGGGTGTATCGACGGGCTCCAGGGGAGCCGCTGTTACCTTATCAGGATAAGATAAAGAAAGGATTCATGGATTGTCCCGCTATTACCATTCAAAGACCGGATGGTACAGAAAAGGTGCTCCCTTCAACAAAAATCACACCAAAAGGATTGGCATGTTTGAGAGAACAAATCCATGGAGGTGTACAATGAACACCAGTATCGACTTTTTATGTGATTTATGGATAGCTTTGTTTCAATTTTCTGATCGTGATGATGTCGAAGATAAGGCTTTTAATGCTCTCATTGAGACCATGGATGCAATAGAAAAAGCTTTGATTTTAAAACTTCAAGATGAATCACCAAATGCACTCAGAATTTTGGCAATGATTACAAATTTTGGAACCTTAAAACCTCCCCCGATTATGGAGCCTTTGTTAAAAGCTTACGAACCAAATTTGGAGAGCCCCATTAAAAAGGTTGCTTAATTAAAAAAATAGAACTCCCCTCCCCATTTTAAAAGTGGGGAGGAAGTTCAGCCGCGTTTTTGATTGTAATAACGACTTGCTTGCCAAGAACACTCAGTGCTTGCTCTAGTGTTTGAAGCTTAGTTGGATAATTTGGATCAAGAATGCGTCTTGCTTCTGTTTCTTTTTTACCCAAACGATGTGCCAATTCTGTTTTTGTGATATTTGCTTCATTAAAGGCTTCTACCACTGCGAGCTTAAGAGCATTCCACGCATCTACCGTAACCTCTACAAGGTCTTTATACTGTTGTCGCATTGGTAAAGGCAAACCACGCATAGGATAGCTCCGTAATGCTAACCCTAAAGCTTCAACAGCATTCTCTAATGCCTCTGCTCTATTTTCTCCAGCTGTTATTGCTTCTGGTACATCTGGAAAAGTCACAATAAAACCACCATCCGGATCAGATTCCAGTTTTGCTTGATACGTATATTCCATGTTTAGGTCTCCTCACTATGATCAAAATGTTTTTGAAACGAAAAATTAAAGCCGTTGAGAGAGTAACTCATACCCCCAACTGCTTTTTTATTATTTTCACGTAAAGTGGGGTCAATTCACCAGATTTTATAACGGTTGTCTTGTCTCCAAAAGTTACCAAATAATATGACCCTTTGCCTGCATCAGGAGCTTCACTGTAATGAATGCCTCTATTTCTGGCTTCTTTACGTAATTCTCTAAGCAGTGCTTCTCGTTTCATTTAGCCTCCCCCTTTTTTCATAAAATGAATATCGCACAAAAAGGTTCGATAGTCAACAATAAATCGAACAAAAAAGTTTGATACAGACTCTTAATGAAAGGATATTTATTGAAAAGTTAAAAGCAGAAATAAGAAAGCCATGCCATTTGTGTGACATGGTTTTTTGATAAATAATTTGTCAAACAATATTATAATGTAATACTTAAAAAACTGTTATTAATAAACTGAAATAATTGTATAAATATGCAAATTATGCTAAGATTTTTCATGTATAAATTGCTAATCTAATGGGGCTACAAATATGCTAAATAAAGTGACGTTAATCGGGCGCCTTGGTGCCAATCCCGAAAGCAAAACAATGAATTCTGGAGCAGAAATAGTCAATTTTAGTATAGCGACTTCTGAGAGCTATACAGATAAAAAACCAATCAAAAAGTAGAGAAAACAGAATGGCATTCCGTGGTGATTTTTAATCCACATTTGGCAAAAATTGCACTTCAGTATCTAAACAAAGGTTCAAAGGTTTACATAGAAGGAAAATTACAGACACGCAAATGGCAAGATAAAAATGGGCATGACCGTTACACAACAGAGATTATCTTACCACAATTCAAAGGTGAATTGTATTTGCTTGATGCAAAGAAAGATCAATCGGCATCCCCTACCCCTTCACCTATTACTTCTCAAAATTATGCTATCGCTTCAGGGGCTGCTGATCATAGTGCACTCATTAATAATGATAGCGTCCCATTCTGAT
The DNA here is from genome assembly GCF_042195625.1 of Bartonella sp. AP9QHHD. Taxonomy (NCBI): domain Bacteria; kingdom Pseudomonadati; phylum Pseudomonadota; class Alphaproteobacteria; order Hyphomicrobiales; family Bartonellaceae; genus Bartonella; species Bartonella sp. AP9QHHD. The sequence goes on from NZ_JBHIOP010000051.1 coordinate 4,449, forward strand.
TGAAAAAAAATATGACAAAAAGAAAAAAACGTGCAAAACGTGGTCGTCCACGGATTAAAGGATGTATCAGAAAACCAAATGGACGCATCTCACGAGCAAAAACACCGCATGAACCCATGGATAAATTGGCAATTGAAATGCGTGCCAAACGCTTCTGTTTGACCATAGAAGAGGCTAAAAATCCGCTTTCCGGTACCTATATCGGGCGGCTTTATCTGCAAGGTGTGATTAATCAAGACCAATATGATGCTGCACAAAAATATCTTGAAGTGAGAAATAATTATCTCTGTGCAAAAGCCTTACCAAATGCAATTTATGATGACTTTACTCCATCTTTAAATGAAGAGGCAAAAAAACAATGGATTGAAAAAACTACTCATTACTATGAAGCAATGAAAGAGGTGCTAAAAGAAGCACAATGCCTTTATAGACAGCACAACCTTTATGCCGCGCTACAGTATCTTGTTAGTGAAGATCAATCACTGCCACATCTTGTCGGTTCGCTGTATGTTGCTCTGAATGCACTTCATAAACATTTTATACAAAACCGCTAAATTTTAAGCAGCATTTTGAACATTGATAGTGATCTCTTTTCCAAGAGCAATGAGAGTGGATTCTAAAGCATCTAATTTTGTTGCGTGGTTTAAATCCAATAATCGGTCAATTTGTATTGGGTGAAGTTTTAAAAGACGCACGAGATCAGCTTTGCGTAAATTCTTTTCAACCATAGCGTTGTGTATTGCAATTTTTAAAATAACTAATGAAGATACTTCAACAAAAGGATAGGCAGCATCACGAGCTCCAAAAGGGACCACTTCTCGATCTTGGAAACGCCCCATAATAACTGTTAAAAGGGCATTTTTAGCGTGTTCCAAAGCCTCTTTTTCGTCGTTACCATAGGTAATAAATTCTTGAAAGTCTTTGGAAACGACAAGAAGAGTATCATTGTCATCTTTGATAAACTTAAGTGCATATTTCATTTACATCTCCATATTCAGACTTACCTTAGGTCAAGATCTTTAAGAATCTTTTGAACTAATCCCGTTCCTAATTCTTTCCGCGTACCATGCATAGGTAAAACGGATTTTTTAGAACCACGTTTTACAAGCAAATGGCCACCTTTCCCTGAGGTAAAACTGCAACCATGTTTCGTAAGATATCTTTTTAATTCTTGACTGTTCATAAATATAATATAACATCTAAAATGTTTAAATACAACATAAATGTTGTTATTTGTATAAAATTAAAGATTGGCTTTTAAAATACTAAGTTTTGATCAAAAAAATTAAAAATACACAATATCGTGATTTTTCTATTGACAATACGTGAAAAATCGTATTTAGTGGCAGTACGGCACTGGTTGTATTGCGTCTAAAATTCAAAAATATCCCCTAAAATTTGATAAAATATTAAGCTTTCAAGAGGGCTTAAAGTACTGTTTTTATTGATAAAACAGACTAATCTATTTTGCACATATCAAACGCCATTCAGTAACCAATGATGTCATTAATTCATTGCCTCAAAAGGAGCGAAGATGAAAGCAATCATCACCAAGCCAATGTGTGTTGTTGGCGATAATAAAAGCACTGTTCGTTTTGAAACTTCAACTCCCAATAATCCATTTGTTGAGATTTCCAATCAAGTCTACGCACGTCTCAAGCGTGCAAATGCCGCTAAACCTTTTGTTGATGTTAAAACAAAAATAAAGCCTGACAAGGAAGTTGAACAAATTAAACAGATAGAACAAGAAGCCGTACAAACATCGTCTGAACCAGTGACAGAGGAAATTCCACTCGAACAGCCAAAAGCATCTAAAGCTTCCA
>NZ_JBHIOP010000052.1:0-1180 GCF_042195625.1 Bartonella sp. AP9QHHD
AAAATGGCTCTTATGAACCGTCTTAATGCAAGGGCTGTCGCAACATTGGGAGCTGGCAAATATAATGATGGTGCCGGCTTGTTACTTCATAAGCGTAAAGATGGAGGTGCTCAATGGATTTACCGTTTTACCATTCATGGGCGGCGCCGTGAAATGGGCTTGGGTGCCTTGAGAGATGTCTCTTTAAAACAAGCCCGTGAATTGGCAACTGGGTGGCGCTCTGTTCTTCGTGAAGGTCGTGACCCCATTAAAGAACGCAATAAACAAAAGCGTGAGGCAATAAGTAATCTCCATTATTTAAAAGATATCGCGTTGGATGCTTTTGAAAGCCGTAAAGCTGAACTAAAAGGAGATGGTAAAGATGGGCGTTGGTTTTTACCCTTAAAACTCCATATTCTCCCCAAATTAGGTTGCCTCCCCGTTTCAGAGATTACACAAACAGAGATACGCAATACACTTGCTCCCATTTGGCATACAAAAGCAGCAACAGCTGATAAAGCTCTTACCCGCCTTAATATTTGTCTCAAACATGCGGCTGCTTTGGGTTTGGATGTTGATTTACAAGCAACAGAAAAAGCACGCGCTCTCTTAGGTAAACAACGCCATAAAACGCAAAATTTTCCAGCTATGGATTGGAGAGATGTCCCTGCCTTTTATAAAACACTTTGCGAAGCATCAACCTTAACACAACTGGCTTTGCGTTTGCTTATTTTGACAGGCGTTCGTACCAACCCTTTGTGTCATATTCATAAAGACCAAGTTGATGGCGATATCTGGACAATCCCTGCTGAAAATATGAAAGGTCGACGTGATACTACAGAAGAGTTTCGCGTGCCTCTATCATCAGAAGCATTAGAAATCTTAAAACAAGCGCGCTTGCTTTCTCGCAATGATTTCTTCTTTTCTGCAACCGGTCGGGGTCCCCTCGCTGCAAATTGTATGGCTCAATATATGAGAGACAATAAAATTGAGGCATGCCCCCATGGATTTCGTTCTAGTTTACGTGATTGGCTCGCTGAAACAACCGATGCCCCTTATGAAGTCGCAGAAACTATTCTAAGTCATACAGTAGGCGGTAAAGTAGAGCGTGCCTATCGTCGGACTGACTATTTAGAACAGCGCCGCGTTTATATGGATAAATGGGCGGCTTATGTCACGGGTCAATCTTAAGATATGGGGT
>NZ_JBHIOP010000053.1:0-2768 GCF_042195625.1 Bartonella sp. AP9QHHD
ATAAAAGGGATATAAGAACCTATAGGTATAAAACCTTATACCCCTTATGAGTTTATCATACCCATTATGTGAGCATGCTTTAATAAGCTTATTCAGTTTCTCTTATTTCTAATTTTGGTAAGTTCTTAACAATCTTCATTGTTTTTAAACTTACGGTAATAACCCTTTGAAACAACTCTAATGGATAAGCAGGGTTACCAATGGTTTCAACAGCATAACGATTGGCATCATTCACAATACCACTCTTTTTATCAGTCTTTACACATTGACGCCCCATAACCCATTCAAGAGCGGGTCTACCATTGACGATATACTCATAAGCGTCAAGTGGGATATCTGTCATGATGATATTGCTATTATAAATAACAGTGGTTTTATCCTTTTCTTTACTATCCTTAATTTTTGCGAATTTCATTTCAGTTACATAATAGAATTTTTCGGGATTAGAGATTTCTGTCAGTTTTGGATTACCCTTTTTAAAGGTTACTGGATAAGGCTCTACATCTTCATAATTCACATGCAAATGACCCAGTTCACGTCCTGCTGTTACAAACTTCCAAAAATCACCAGCACTCTTTACACAAGGGATACGAGGCAGTTCTTTAGAGAGGTTATCAGCATAACGAGCACAATAATCTTCCGAATGTAAAAGACCGTAAACATAATAGAATAGATCATCTTTCGTGATAGTTTCATTAGGATAAGCGGCTTTAAAATGGTCTAGACCTTCATCAGTAATGGCATCACACCTTTGTAAATCAGCTGTTTTGTTTTCTTCTATAGAGTTTGTAAATAAAAGGGATTGTTTCTCACTTTTATTGTTACTTTTTAAAGATTCAATATCCTCATAAATATACCTTGGAAAGCATTGACCAGTATCTATTGCATGAAAATTAGGTAGAGTCCTGGTCATTAAGACAGAAAAGCCCACCATTGCTCCTATACCTGTAACTTGTATTACCCTATTTTCATTCATTTGTTCCATAGAGAATACACACGGCATTTTGGAAACTCTATCGTTGAAGGTGCGATTATAATAGAGCCACTGTTTCATAAAAGGGCGATAAAGGCTTTGAATAAAGCACGCTTCTTCAAATTCGAAAATTTTTCCTTTTACCAGTTCCTGCTTAACATTATGGCTCCAACTTATCTTTTTCTCATCTGTATTAACAAAATTATCTACAACCTTTGTACGTGTTTTATGGTCAGTATGTGGATAGGTGTTGTTAAAACGTTCCACTTCACTGTTATAGAAGGCAATCATATTACGCATATTTTTTGCTAAAGCTTCACGGCTAGAGTTGTATGTCCAAGCATCACGATTGGTTTTTAGACCACAAGAATAAATCTCAAAAAGTTTTTTACCATGACTTTTTTTATCACCTTTATCACCTATAGCTAAAAATGCTTTGAAACTGTCATCCCGTTGACCAAGCCAATCCCCATGTTTATCTGGTGTGATTATTTGCCACCCTTGTTTACTCCGTGTAACACCATCAATGCTCCCAAGAGACTCTATTATTGTAAGCTTTTTTTCTCTTGTGAGTGAATTTCCAATGTCATGATAGTAAATTTTACACTCTTCAGAAGCATTGGGGTTTTTGATAAATAGTGTCACAGCAATACCGGTCATACTACCATTGCCAAAAATATTTTCTCCTTCTTGAGCGTTGTTTTTATTCCTCATATTTTTACGAATATCCCCCCGTAAATTAAGCACATAAATACTGCTAAATTCTTTAGCTAAAGATTTTCGTAAACCATCCATAGAATATCCACTGATAAAATTTCCATTTGTGACAAAGCCGATTATTCCAGCATCAGCAATACGGTCACTAGCCCAGCGAATGGCACGAATATAACTATCATAAAGCGCTTGCCTAAGATTTGCTTTAGATTGAGCAGCATACGTGTCACTGATGCGTTTATTTAATATGGGATAGGGAGTATTCTTTGCATTATCATTTTCACTCTTTTGACCTACCGAATAAGGAGGATTGCCAAAGATCACTTCAATATTCAAATTTTTTTGATGCTCTAAATATTCACTGTTTTCCTCTAATAAACCTTTCATCAAATCTTGTTTTTCCAGCATCCGAAACGTATCAGTTAAACCAATATGCTTGAAAGGGATGTAATCTCCTTTCTTCAAACTATGGTAAGTCGATTCAATATTGATCGCTGCTATGTAATAAGCCAGTAAAACAATCTCATTGGCATGGATATCATGACGGAATTTATATTCCATATCCTCTGGTTTTATGAGCTTTGATTGTAAAAGCCTTGTGATAAAGGTACCCGTTCCAGTGAAAGGGTCAAGAATAGAAACACCACGTGACCCCAAGCTTTTTCCAAATTCATTGCGTAAAACATCATCAACAGAATGAATGATAAAATCCACGACCTCAACGGGGGTATAAACAATGCCAAGCCTATCCGTTGTCTTCTTAAAAGCTTTGGTAAAAAAATCTTCGTAAAGTTTGATAATAAGATTTTGTCTTGCCTGTGGTTCGGTAATGCCAGAGGCACGGAATTTTACGCTGTCATAAAACTCTTGTAATTCTTTGGATTCTTCCTCAATATTGGTTTTATCGAGTTCTGTTAAGATTTTTTCCATTGCTTGCGAAATGGCATTATTTTGTACAAATTCATTGCCTTCAAACAAGGCTTCAAACACGGGACGCGTCACAAGATGTTGCGCTAACATCTCAATCGCTTCTTCTTGCTTTATCTCACTGTTTAAGTTGTTTTTTAATTCTTTATAAAAC
>NZ_JBHIOP010000054.1:0-30075 GCF_042195625.1 Bartonella sp. AP9QHHD
ATAGACATCAATACGCCCTTACACATCTTTATATACTTTGAATCTTGTTGCTAAGCCCCTGCTTGCCGGCATGCGGCACCATTTTATTTCTTAAACATATTGAAATATATATTTTTTTTAATTAATTATCTGTTTGAAGACCACCTTCTAGGGTTTATGCAATTTTATCTAATCTATTGTTATTTGCTCCGTATTTTTCTCTGGAGTAAATGCTAAAATCTCTTTCTTTCTCCACCTCACTGCTCACCCTAGCTTATATGGCTCCGGCCCCCTTTGAAGCATCCAATTGCGAATCGTTGTTGTGGGTATACTAAAAAGCTGTGCACACTCACGTATTATTACATATCTATTGCCATCATCAAATATCATCTCATTGCCTTTTTATTTTTTATGTTATGTGAATGGACTGGGATGCTAGGAGGAGAGAGCTTCCTATATTGTCAAGCAGCTTTTTGTCAAAATCTTTTGTGTCTCTTGTGCTATTGCCTCTAAAAAGATTTCAATAGCTTGATTGATTTGTTTAAGAGGCTGCTGGAAACGTAGCCAATACAACACCAGACAAAGATGATACCATTGGACCCGAACGCCCCACTAAATGCTTCATATGAAAAAGAAAATATATGAAACCGAACTACTTGTTCAAATTTATTACAGTACAATATTCTTTAAAAAACTATCAAATATCATTGGTCTATATATTGAATATGCTCCACTAATATATTGTTTCAGTTGGAAACAGACTGTAAGAGAGGAGAAACATTCATTATGTTTTTTATATAACAGTTTATTTAAAATCCTTCATAAAGGTATTTTTTAATGAAATTAAGCAATTAGGAAAAAAAACAAAGAATAATTAAATTAACTATAGATTTTTTATTAAATATGTATAACACGTTATGTATATGTCTTATTGATTCTAAGATAATTTTTAGATATATAATATTAAATTATAATGTTTTTTTGTTTTTATAAAAAAATTCTGTGGTGCAATTTATGACTTTTGAAATTACTTAAAAATTAACACCTAATTATTTCATTAATTATTATGTCTCTTATTTTTTGTTAAAAATGCTTTTTGTCATCGGAATTATTGAAGTTTTTTCAAGTAAAGTTCTTCTAAATCATTCTGGATCAAATGTAAGAATTTATGAGTGAAATCTATCTGATTATAAATGGAATTATTATAAAGTTATTGTCTTTAGATGGAGATCAATTGCTGCAAAATGAATAGTATTTAGCATAACCTTTATTCAAAAAAATGATATGGATCTTAAAATAATCCACTATGGATGTTTTGAATTTATTATGCCCTTTCGCTGTTCTGTTCTTAAAAATGAGTAGATGTAAGTTTTTAATTCATATCCTGCTTTGTGTAGTTTTTTATAGGTAAAAATAATGCGAAAAATATCAAAAGAAGGGCTTGTATTGATTAAGCAATTGGAAGGCTTGCGTTTATCAGCTTATGAAGATTCTGGTGGTGTCTGGACAATTGGTTATGGACATACAAGTGCTGCTGGTGCCCCAAGCGTTCACAAAGATATGCAAATTACGGAAAAAGAAGCTGAAAAAATCCTTTGTCAGGACTTGAGGGAGTATGAAGCTGTTGTTGAAAAAGCCGTTACCGTTCCTTTAAACGATGAACAATTCGCGGCATTAGTATCATTTTGCTATAATGTAGGAATCACAGCATTTCGCAGTTCTACACTTTTAAAAAAGCTTAATAAAGGTGAATATGAAGCGATACCAACCGAATTGCAAAAATGGACAAGAGTGGGAGGAAAACGTATCCAAGGTCTTGTCAATCGCCGAGCAACCGAAGCAGGATTATGGGCAAAAGGAGCTCATGTTGCCCCCAATTATCATGTAGTAGAACCAGAAGGCGTAACAGGTATTTGCAAAGTAGAAGCTCTTGCCCCAATCATAGGTTCTTTTTCAGGGCTTGGAGGTCTTTTTGCAGGAAATGGTCCTGTTCAATGGGTTCTAGCAGGCATTATGGTTTTAGCCGCTTGTACAGCTATGATATACATTGCTAAACGTTTTCAGGAACACCGCCTATGATTTTATGGATAAAAAAATATCTGACAATGACGTCAGCGCTCATAGCAGCTTTTCTTATAGCTTTAGTCAAAGCCTTTTTTCTTGGGAAAAAAGTTGAGAAGCAAAAGCAAACAAAAGAAGATTTCAAGATAGCGACAACACGGCTTGAGGTAGAAAATGAAATTAATAAGAAAAGTGATGCTGATGTGCGCACTAAGCTTTCTAGCTGGTTGCGCGACCAATGAACGAACTTCTTGTATTGGATGGCTGCCAATTTATTTGAATCGACAAGATATCAATGTCATTAGTCCAAATTTGGCGAGAGATATTTTAAAACATAACGAACAAGGTGAACGTTTATGTGGTTGGAGAGATAAACGGAAAATAAAGTGATAAAAATATAATTCCTCTGAAACATCAATCAATGAAAAGATTTGAAAGAGGTGGATACATTCAGATTAAAAGTAAAAGCACTTAAAGGATTAAAACACTCTGGTGGTCGATTAGTTTTAATTAGAGTAACGGAGATGTCTGAGTTGAAGCGAAAGGATTCAACAGATTATGTTTGTGTAAAATGATTGAGTCTATTGATGTATTCTATGGGCATCTTTGTTATCCTATCAAAAGAAGATGAGAAAAGATTTTATGGATTGCACTACTATCGTCGTTCAAAGAACTGATCATACACAAAGGCTCTGTTTTCAACAAAAATAACATCTAGGGGCTGGCATGCTTGAAGAAAAGAAATCTACGGAGCTATATAATGAATAATGGTAAGGCTTTTATGTGATTTGTAAATGACGTTGCTTCAACTTCCTAATTATAATAATGGTGTTGACGATAAGGCAAATACTTTCGCACTGTATCTGCTTTTTCATGCTAAAGTGGCGGGAAAACATTGTGAATGATCTTGGCTTTTAATTTTTCTATAGGTAAATTCCCTATGTGGGAAATGACATGCAACTCCAGTCGAGAAAACCAACAACCATTTTTGCTTTTATTTTTTAACTTAGCTTTTTTACTTTCAAAAGTCGCCTAGCAATTTCTTGAAAAATATTGCTTTACTATTTTAAGATAATTTTTTTCTGAAATAAAATCCTTCTTTTAAAATATTACGGTAATATCTTGCAAACTCATGTACTGCTTTTAGAGAAAGTTTGTAATAAGACCGTGCCTTTCACGGCTTTTATTGTGATGTGTATAACGGAAAAATTAAGAGTGCGTATTATCTTTTCGAACATTCAACTACAATCTTATTTCATCACAATATTTATCTTGAGAAGATACTTTTAGAAAGATACTGATAATCTATAAATCGCTCTCCCCTAATTCACCTTCTCGCTCATCCTTCCATGCATTGCCTGTCCACCTTTTAAACCACCTTAAATTTTTGATATAAAATTTTTTCTTTAATTTTTATTTTTTATTGAATCATAAAAATGATATGTCTCAATCTCACCTCTATGCATCTTTATACGCTCTGATTCTTGTTTCTAAAGCCCAGATTGCCTACATATCGTACTGTTTTTATATTTAATGTATATTTTTAGATTTATTCCTAACTTGTTAGAAAAGTTGCTATATTTTGATAGAAATATCTTCTATCAGTTCACTTTTTTCAAAAGATTCTGAAAGGATTCTCAAAAAGTCTGTAAAGTTAAAGACTATTTAATACGTATTGTTTCTTTTTTAGAAATCAAAATTGGTGATGCCCCATTCCTTACCAGCAATTGTGTTATTTGCAGAGCAGTCTGTATAAGATGGTGTATAAAGTTAACTAAAGTTTTTTGAATTTCTAGCATATTGTTTAAAGACAAAAAACTCCCTCTTATTATGCAAGCAGCTTAGACATCGGCTGATAATCCTCCCGCTTATAAAAATCCTTTCTTTAATAACCTTCAAAACCACAATTAAAGTGGTGAAAGATAAAACAAGATTTTTAGGCGATCATAACGCACAATAAAATCAGACCAGTCTAAATGTTCAATGCTAACACCTGCTAAACAGTGGAAATAAGTTTTAGCACGCATTCAAATTGGAAGGGCTTAAGCCCCCCGCGCGCTACGATGGTTTTCTACTCTCATCGTACGATTTACATTCCCTCTAAAACTTAATCGCTGTAAATATAAAAATCTTGAAGCCCGTTCTAAATCCGTGAGAGTTTCTGGATCTTGCTGTATTAAACGTTGAAATTCCTCACAACTGCTCATCTGAAATGCTAACATTTTCATAAAAGGACGATAGTGGCGTTGTAACATCCCTAAAAAGTTTACGACATAACCTGAGAGATTATTGCTGATTTCAGGAGATAGAATCAATTTCTGCTCAAAGAAAATCTCACCCATACCAACAAAAAGGTTTAATGCTACATGCTATGAGGAATGTTCTCAAATAATTTTGATATTTTTTGATCAAATTTCTTTTGCCACCAATATCGGCAGCAACTGGTGTAGAATTAACAAAATTATAATTTTTTATCTTAAAATGTATCCATCATTTTTTACATTCTTTCATCTATCTTAGCCTTCTTTTCACAGCTTCAAATGATAAAAAGTAACTGCAATGTTAAGTCGTTTTGCATCGAACAAATTTCTCGCAAACTATCCCTATTGGCTAGATGACAATCCATCCTCTATTTAAAGAGAGAAAAACTTTTCTTTTTTATTCAGCGATAAAGTAAATATTATCCAATTACTTACGAGTAGAAATTCGATCAAATGGAAACTGTAATTCTTTCTACTCTGAGTAATCTTGTACCTATTTATATAGGTTTAGGAAAGCGTGCTGTTATGAATATTCATAAAAATGCTTCAAAAATTGATATCAGCAAAACCTCTGTTTAAAAAAGGAAAAGATGTTCTCTTACTTGCTACTGAAGAAACTGTTCAGATTTGTCTTGATGTTGCTAAAGAGATTCAAAAAACATGAAGTTATCCCAACGCTTACAAGTGTGCCAACAATTCAACTTTGAGATAATAGATCAGTGCTAGAGTTATGCCAATCTCACCAATCTGTTGTTGTCTATGAAGAGCATAGTATCAAAGGAGAAGCTTGGAGATGCAATTGTTAAATCGCTTATGGAACAAAACATTCTATGCCAATTTGTATCATTAGGCCCCCCACCATCCCCATCTGCAATAAAAATGAACTGGATATTTTAACAAGTTATAAAATCAATCGAGAACGCATAAATAGTGTTAGAAATGACATACTATACAAAAAATATTCAACTGCTTCCTAATATGCTCGCCAGTTCAAAACATCATAAATCATTGAGAAAACAAGAAAGAAAAGCACATTAATTCACGCAGTTTTGCTCTCAGTAAACGAGCTTTTTTAAAGATAGTACGGATATTTTTTTTCATTGCTTAAAAATGTACTCCATAAAAACAATATCACATCCATATAATATATTATCCAATGAACTTAATATAAATAATATATAGATTATAGAAATATTATTTATTAGATACATTTTTTATTATAATTATAGATTAAAATAAATACATATTGACATTTTTAATAATTTTATTTATATACTATAACTAATATTATTTATATTAAAATAAAACTAAATGGATTTTATAAATTTACGTTTTATGCCAATATGGAAAAGAAGTAATTAACATATTATATTTTAATGTTTTTTATATATAGGAGGGAAAAATGCTCACAGCATTATTTATATCTATTTTTTCTATATCAACAGTTGTTTTACCTTTAATATCAGCGCTTGTTCCTTTTTATCCGTAGAATGAGCTTTTAATAAAGTAAATAAAATATGTATGCAATGTTATTATTGTTTTTTTTCGTGTTTATTATTATTAATACTTAATATTATTGTAGTTACTGAGTATTTTCTGTGATTTTATAGAGGAGCTTATTGATCTTTTCTATTTAACTTTAACTGTCAACATATTTTTAAAATATATAATTATGCTCCTCTATAAAAAGACTTTCTTTTTCTGAAAGAAGTATAACATATTGCTTTCATTGCTTAAAAACATCTATATTTACTAAACTCTTGCGTGTAATATCTTTGATTGTCTGAGTACCAGTCAGTGTCATAGCTACCCGCATTTCATTGGCAAAAAGATCAAGGAGATGCATAACACCTTTCTTACCTGCTGCTGCAAGCGCATAAACAAAAGCACGGCCAATCATAACAGCATCCGCACCTTGTGCTATCATGCGTATAACATCAAGACCAGAACGAACACCTGAGTCCACTAAAATAGTCAAATAATCCTTTACAGCATCCGCAATTGCAGGCAATGCTCGTGTTGTTGATAATACACCATCAAGCTGACGTCCGCCGTGATTAGAAACAACAATACCATCCGCACCAAATTTTACTGCTTCTCGAGCATCTTCTGGATCAAGAATACCTTTCAAAATCATTTTTCCTTTCCAAAAATCGCGAATCCATTGTAGATCATGCCAACCAATTGATGGATCAAAATTTGCACCAAGCCAACCAACGTAATCATCCAATGCAATTTTCTTTTTGAGATAAGCAGAGACATTTCCAAGATCATGAGGGCGCCCCATAACACCAACGTTCCAAGCCCAATATGGATGAGTCAAAGCTTGTAAAAAACGACGTAAACCAGCATAAGGACCAGACATTCCCGAATGCGCATCACGATAACGTGCACCAGGAATTGGCATATCAACTGTAAAAACCAACGTGCGTACACCAGCCAACCAAGCCCGTTCTAGTGCATCACGCATGAAACCGCGATCTTTGAGAACATAAAGTTGAAACCAAAATGCACCTCCAACCGCTTCTTGCACTTCCGCAATAGGACAAACTGAAACAGAGGATAGAGTAAAAGGAATCCCTTTTGCCGCTGCGGCACGCGCTGCTTTTACCTCTCCACGACGTGCATACATGCCCGTTAGCCCAACAGGCGCAAGTACAATCGGTAAATCAAGTGTCTGATCAAAAAGCTTGATTGAAAGATCAACTTCACCAACTTGCCTTAGAATCCTTTGACGCAATGCAAGTGCTTGAAGATCTGTACAATTACGTCGCATCGTTTCTTCAGCATAAGCCCCACCATCAATATAGTGAAAAAGAAAGGGAGGAAGACGACGCTTTGCTGCCTTACGATAATCAAGTGTTGAAGAAATAATCATTGATGGCACCATTGTTCCTAAATGAAAAGAGAAAACATCCTAAAACGCATAAAAGCGAATCCATGTACCTACCTATTCGCTATTCTCCCAAAGCACTCTATTGAATAGATAGAAGCAACAGAGACTGCCACTTTCTAAAAAAACTAATTGATAAAAACAACGTCTTTATTGCTCTTATCCAAATTTAAAATCTCACAGTATGAAGTATCATTAATAACGTATCTACTCATATATTCTTCATGTGCAATTAAAATGTTATACTCTCTTTAAAGCAATCCCTCTTCGAAAGCGATTGCTCCGTAGCTTAATTAGTCATAATTTAAAGTCGCTTCTCCCTCCAAAGATCCTTACATTATCAGTTATTAAGAATATAGAGTGTCATTAAGTATAAATCATAATCTCCTCCAAAAGATGAAAAAATCCTTTATTAATACTGGAAATAAAGCTGTCGCATACATGCAGAAATCTTCTTATATCAATATTCAAAACTGAGATCTGTTACTTATTCATGAAAGTTTATAAAAATATATAGTGCCTAATTCATATAAAGCATAAAAACTTTTAATGTTCATACCAATAGAAACCTTCATATTTAATTGAATAATTTTCTAGCAATATTATATCTTGAGGCTATAAATGAGTTACTAAAATTAGAATAATGTTTATTGAAAATAATTGTTACTAAACTGGAGTGAAAACTTATTTATTAACTCTTAAGGATAATTTTTATGCGGAATAAAATATACTGGTTATTACACTCTAGAAAAATTGAGTCAATTGCAGCATCCAATCTCGCATATTTACTTTGAAAAGTGAGTAGCTACTGTTATGTTGAATTTTATTAACCTATTGATTTATTATAATAATAAATATGAATAACATATTGAATATAGTAAAATTCTTTCATTGTAAATTTTGTCACGATGAAATAATCAAAACTATTCTTTTGCACATCATAAATGGAGTTCGTATAGATAGAACCTCTTGAAAAAAGAAGTAAAAATGCCTCTCATACCCTCTCAAATGCAAGAGATGAGATAACCTTGGAAATTAAAAATAGAATGCATGACGCCAGTTTTGCGAAGCACAAAATTTTCTTTTATCTAAAATACGCTTTCTGCATACATGTTATCAAAATTCGTAGTTCCCAACTCATTTAAAATGCTTGGACAACTTTAAACCCTGTGCTTGATAATGTGATCCAACATCATGTCCATAAAGGGTTGATGGTCGATTAAGCATATGCTCATAGACCAAACGGCCAATAATTTGACCATGCTCTAAGATAAAAGGAACTTCATGGCTCCGCACTTCTAAAACCGCTCTTGCTCCTTTTCCACCCGCCTCCTTATGCCCAAATCCTGGATCAAAAAAGCCTGCATAATGCACCCTAAACTCGCCAACTAAAGGATCAAAAGGTGTCATTTCTGCGGCATAAAGCGGAGGCACATGAACAGACTCTCGTGAAACTAAAATGTAAAATTCATCAGGATCAAGAACCAACTCCCTTTGACCACGATCAAAAAGAGGTTCCCAAAAATCTAAAACGTGGGCAACGGCACGTTTATCAATATCAATAACACTTGTATGATGTTTACCACGATAACCTATAAGCCCGTTTTTGTCTCCCTTTAAATTAATGGAAAGACCAATACCACCAACACTAATATTAGGAAAATCATCCGATATCAGTGTTTCTTGCCTTTGCAAAGTGTGCAACTCTATTTCATTTAAATAACTTTGCCCTTTTCTAAACCGAAGCTGTGATAAATGTGAGCCTGTATGCACCAAAATTGGAAATGTGCGTGGACTAATTTCCAAATAAAGTGGACCATGATAACCAGCACAAATTTTATCAAACTCCTGAGCATTATCCGTAATGACACGTGTAAAAATATCTAATCGTCCTGTAGAACTTTTGGGATTGGCAACAGCAGATAAGAATTCTGGTAAAGCTAAACTTTCTAAAAGAGGAACAATATAAACACACCCCGTTTCCAAAACGGCTCCGTCTCGTAAATCAAACTCATGCAACTTTAACCGTTCAAGCTTATCCAAAACTTTTGTATCAGGTCCCGGCATAAAAGAAGCACGTATACGATAAGCTTTCTCCCCTAAACGAAGATCAAGGCTTGCTGGTTGTATTTGAGATCTATCAAATGGATACTGAGCCTTGAGAAAGTTATTCTCAATCAAAGCTTGTATATCACTATCTGCTAAAATACCGCTTATACGCGCCATATATATTGCCTTCCCTTTTTACATTGTTTCTTTTTTGACCTAGATGATAAACTGGTGCAAGCTATTTTAAAGTGATAAAAACTATTTTTATGTTTTTTCCAACCGACTTGTTAACATAAAATAAAATAGGAGGTATTGTAAAAATAATACCTCTCATGCTCTCTTATTCTTGAATGTCTCGCAAATGATGTTATCATAATTTTCTATAGAACCCTTAAGATTCCTGTTAGAATTTATTATGATTATACGCCATCTTAGCGAAAATATTATTAATCAAATCGCCGCCGGTGAAGTTATTGAACGACCAGCAAATGTTGTCAAAGAACTTGTTGAAAACGCTATTGATGCTGGTGCAACACGCATTGAAATTATTACAGCAAATGGTGGAAAAAATTTTATAAAGGTGAGTGATAATGGTTATGGAATTCCTGCAGATCAATTAACTTTAGCAGTTTCTCGCCATTGTACCTCAAAGATTACCGATGACGTACACAATATCTGCTTCCTTGGATTTAGAGGAGAAGCCCTCCCCTCTATTGGTTCTGTTGCTAAACTTAAACTCATTTCACGAACAAAAGATGCTGAGAGCGCTGCTGAAATTTCCGTTACTGCAGGAAAAATTGTAGGACCCAAACCAGCTGCTGCGAATCTTGGAACAATTGTTGAAGTTCGTGATCTTTTCTTTGTCACGCCGGCACGATTAAAATTTATGAAAACTGATCGGGCTGAAACAAATGCTATTAGCGATATGATTAAGCGAATTGCTATCGCATTTCCACATATCCGCTTTTCTCTTTCAGGACTAGACAGAACATCTATGGAATTGTCTGCTACAGAAAATAATATTCAAGGACAATTACAACGTATTACGCAGATTATGGGAAAAGAATTTGCCCCTAATAGCATTGCGCTGAATGCTGAACGCGAAGCGGTGCGCTTAACAGGTTTTGCCTGTTTGCCATCTTTCAACCGAAATAACAGCCTTCATCAATTTGCTTATGTTAATGGACGTCCCGTGCGTGATAAATTTCTATGGGGCGCTATCCGAGGCGCTTATGCTGATGTCATGACACGAGATCGTTATCCTGTCGCTATTCTTTTTATTGACCTCCCACCTGCTGAGGTAGATGTTAATGTTCACCCAGCCAAAGCTGATGTACGATTCCGTGATCCAGGATTAATTCGTGGTTTGATTGTTGGAGCTATTCGTGAAGCATTGCAGCAATCTGGTATTCGTCCTACTTCAACCCGTTCTGAAGCAATGCTTGCTGCATTTCAAACACAACAATCATTGGCACAACAACCATTAGGCAGTTTTAAGAACACGCACCAGTTCTCTTCTTACAGTTCACAACCTCATCATTTTACCAGCGCTCCAATGGTCCAAAAACCATTGGATAGTACTCACTCTTTTGATTTAAAAGAAGATGCCGCTCCTATTATGGAGGGCTTAAATACACCAAGTGGGGATGCATACATTCCAAGCACGACATCTTCATCAGAAGAGTTATCTTATCCATTAGGAGCGGCCAGAGCACAAATCCATAAAAACTATATTATCGCCCAAACACAAGATAGTTTGATCATTGTCGATCAGCATGCAGCTCACGAACGATTGGTTTATGAAGCACTCAAAAATGCACTTTATTCCAAACCACTTCCTTCACAGTTATTACTTATTCCTGAAATTGTAGAACTCTCTGAAGAGGATGCAACATGCCTTTTAACGCATAAAGATGCTTTGCAAAAATTTGGATTAGGAATAGAACCATTTGGACCAGGAGCAATTGTTGTGCGTGAAACACCTTCCATGTTAGGAGAGATCAATGTCCAAGCCCTTATTAAAGATCTCGCAGATGAGGCTGCTGAGTATGATACAACAAATAATTTAAAAGCAATGCTTGATTATGTTGCAGCAACGATGGCCTGTCACGGCTCAATACGGTCAGGGCGCCTTTTACGCCCCGAAGAAATGAACACACTATTACGACAAATGGAGGCAATACCTAATACAAGTACATGTAATCATGGACGCCCTACTTATATTGAACTCAAATTGGCAGATATAGAACGGCTTTTTGGCAGAAAATAAGCCCTTCATCATTTTTACAAGAAAAATATTTTAAAATTAACTCTCGACTTTATAATATATTTTATGGCACTTTTCTTGAATCTCTTGTATCAAGTAAAAAGGAGTTATAATGTTTCCCAATGGTGAACGCGAAGCAAAAATTCATTATTCTAATAATGGATATGACATTATAGAATATGGTACCTATACCATTTGTGCTGTTAGCGGGCAAAAAATCCCTATAGATGATTTAAAATATTGGAATCATCACCGCCAAGAAGCATATGCTAGTTGTGAAATCTCCTATCAGCGCGAACTTGAGTGCAACCCATATCTCAAGCAATTGTTAAAAACAAAAGAAAAATAACCCCTCAAAAGCTATAAATTTAGCCTTTGCCTTTTAGACAAGAAAATTCAAGGGAACGTTTTCTAAAGCGGGTTATGACCTCTTCAAGGACCATACGACAGAAGTCTTTTTGAACAAAATCGACATTCACATCAAAGATAATAAGATTTTTCAAATCTTTTTGCATGTGAATTGTCTGTATACGGGTATAATCTTTAGCTGTTGTTGCTAGCCATAAATTGTGCATTTTAGCCTTTTGTATAAGGCTTTTTAAATTTTTATCTGTGAAAAAATAGTGGTCTGGATATATATAAGTTTGCACCACATGACCAGACAATTCTTTAATAGATTTAAAAAATTTATCTGGATTGCCAATACCAGCAAATGCCAAAAATGATTTTCCTGAAACCTCATCAGAGGCACTGGCTTTAAGATGAGCACGATATAAAGGCTTTCCAGTACGCGAAACAAAAAAAGCGACATTATCAGGCGCATCGGAGTGACCAATCAATAAAACACTATCCATAAAAGAAAACTGCGTTTTTAATGGTACGCGCAAAGGTCCTGCTGGAAAGACAGCTCCATTACCAAAACCGCGCATCGCATCAACAACGAGTAACGCATAATCCATATAAAGACGGCGACTTTGAAATCCGTCATCCATTAAAATAAGATTACATCCCTCTTGTTTAAGCCGTTGTGCCGCTGCATAACGATTAGGTGATACAGCTACAAAAGCATGCCGTGCAAGTAAAAGTGCCTCATCTCCAACATCGCGTGCATTGTCATATTTTTCATTTACAAGATGTACCCCTTTAACTGATCCACCATAACCACGAGATATAATACCAGGTACGAAACCAAGTTCTTTAGCCACTTTTGTAAAAGCAATAACAACCGGCGTTTTACCCGCACCACCACATGTAAAATTTCCAATACACAAAACTGGCAGATCAATCACGGGAGGCTGTCTTGTCATAAAACGACTTGAAAAATAACCATACCCCCATGAAACTGGAGCTAACACAAAACGCAAAAAGCTTTTATTTTTCCACCAAAAACGAGGGGCGCTAATATGCATATCTACCCTGACGCTGACGTAAACCTGTTTGTATTACAAGGGGTTGTAAAAATGGATCTAAAATCTTTAATGTGCGCTCAAATGCACCTGCCATACCTGTTGCCACTTCATGAGCCTTATCAACCATTTCTTGCCGCAATGTTTCATTTGTTAAAAGCTTATACACCTGAATAGCAAGCTGTTTTGTATCTTGAACCATATATGCTGCATCACGCGTTAGAAATTGTTTGAACATCTCTTGAAAATTTGAAACATGAGGCCCTGTCAAAATAGCGGAACCAAGCAAAGCCAATTCCAATGGATTGTGTCCACCATTTCCACATAACGATTTACCAACGAAAGAAACTTTCGATAAGCGAAGAAAAAGTCCCATTTCTCCAATGGTATCTCCCCATAAAATATCGGTATTCATGTTTGGAACAGCATCTCTACTCCTACGAATAAAACTTAACCCCTTATTATCGCATTTTCTGATAAGATCTTCTGAACGTTCTGGATGACGAGGCACAATAATTGTTAATAAATCTGGCAAATAATTTTTAACAATTTTATGGACCTCAAAAGCAATCTCCTCTTCCCCTTCATGCGTTGAAACAGCTGCCCAAACTGGGCGATTGCCGATAGCATTACGATAACGTGCAAGCAATTCTTGATTTTCAACCAGAAAAACATCAGCCTTGAGATTACCAGAAAACGTAACAGATTTTACGCCAAGTGTATGGTAATAAGCTACATCTCTTTCATTTTGACCAATCGCCAAATCAATATCCTTAAAAATATGTTTGGCAAGAACACGTCGTTTTTGCCAAGCTTTAAAAGAACGTTCAGACATATGGGCATTAACCAAAATCTGCGGAATACGCATTTTTGCAAGTTCTTTAATACGAAGAGGCCAAATTTCTGATTCACAAATTAAGACGAGATCAGGCTTCCAATGACGAATAAAACGGCGCACTGCAAAATCTAAATCCAAAGGAGCATATTGATGAATCAACCTATTACCAAAATATTTTTTCACAAGAGTAGAAGATGTCACCGTCCCAGTTGTCATTAATACATTGATTTCCAATGATAAAATATAACTTATAAGTGGAACAAGTGCAAGTGTTTCTCCAACACTTGCTGCATGCAACCAAACTAACGAACCTTGGGGGCGTATATGAGAACTTTTACCTAAACGCTCTTTTTTGCGACACCACTCTTCTTTTCCACGAATAGCACGAAAGAACAAATAAAAAGGAATAACAGGACATAAGCAAAAACCAATCATTCGATAGCTTAAAAGAGCCGTATGTGCCTTTAATTCTACCATTTAAAATCACCTCATCCAGCTATTTTAAGATATCTATATACTTATTTTGTTAAAAAATTCATCAACACTATTGGTTGCATCCATATTTTTTAATATCATTCATATCTTAAATAAAAAAGCTTAATCCATGAGAAAATTCAATACATATACACATTATTTAAATCTCTTTTAATTAAATTTTGTAACTTATATCGATTTTATCACTTCATTCTGCACCCTATAAAAAATCTTACTCAAAAATAACAAAACTACATTTCAGTCGATTATAATTTTTAAAATATAAATGATAAACCTATGACATAGATTGTATCAATTTTTTCAACTCACTGAATAAATACTTCTTATGATTTTAATGAGACTTTGAATTTTGCACGTTGGTATTTTAGAGAAAAAGCTTATTTTTACATATGTTAGGTATTGTCAATTTTTCAAAAAAATAACCCATATAGACATTACAACCTAATATAAATACAACAAATAAAATGTGTTTAAAAGAAAGCTCAATCTCTATTATTTCATTTCAATAAAATGAATATGTCAAACTAATCTTAAAAAACTTTTGAATAGTATAGAGTTCTCATTTTAAATTGTGATATAATCTCTTAAAGGTAATCCAGAAAAATCTAATCTTGTTTAATAGAGAATTTCTTAAAAGTCTTAAAGCAATTTAAATAAGAGTTTTCAAAATTTTAAATCCTCTCTTTTCAGGAGGTCGCAATGATATATTATTCCTTTTAAGATTGTATATAATCAACACAAAATGATTAACTTATAGATTGTAGTTTTAAATGAGTACTCAAGAAATCCTTATGAGGTAAGTTAACTTCATAAATCTATTCAGTTTCTCTAAGTTTCTAATTTTGGTAAAGTTTCTAACGACTTTCATGGTTTCTAAGCTTATAGTAATAACTCGTTGAAAAAATTCCAATAGATAAGTAACGAGTGCTAATAATCTCAACAGAGTAATAATTGCTATCATTAATAATGCTACTCTTTTTATTAATCTTAACGCATTAGTGTCTCATACCCCATTCAAAAGCAGAGTGACTATTCACAATATAATCATAAACTTCGAGTGATAGCTGTCATGATAATATTGCTGTTGTAAATAGGTTGATAGAAACTGTCTTGCATTTTTATTAAGCGTAAAGATGGTGGTGCAATAATGGATTTTATACCTTGCACGGACGCTATTATGAAATGGGCTTGGGTGCTTTGGGAGATGTTTCTTAAAAAAACATATGAATTTTAAACAACAAGCATATTCTTTTTTACGGCATTCTATTTTACCCGAAGAACGTACCTATGAAAAGGACGACTAAACAAAAGCATGAAGCAATCTACAGGTTATAATGACCAAATATTCAAGCTTTATTCTGCATCGCCTAACTCAGCATCAAGAAACTGATGCAAATCTACAATGTAATAACGTTGTAATGCATTATCTACACTGCTTTGTGCTTTTGCCTGCCATGCTTCTTGAGCGGATTGATAATCTGAGAAAATACCAACCACATCTAACTCATCAGGATTCTTAAATTGATTACTGTTAAGATTTTTTAATTCCCCACCAAATACAAGATGTAAATATTGTTTTTTTTCTTTGGTTTCAGTCATATGTGCCTCCATATCATTTAGATTATCTTAGCGCGCTTTTACGTGATTAAACTAACTTTGTTTGACGAACAACATCTATCATATCTTGACAGCAATTATTTTTACCAGCAATTAAAAGTCCATACTGGTAAGGTTCAATTCCATAAGATAGTAAAGGGGCATCAAGCGATAAAAAACACCCTCCACACTCCTGCAAAATAAGATCAGCAGCGGCAATATCCCATTCATGACAATTTGGACGAACTAATACGATATCAATTTCATCTTGAGCAACAAGAACAATACGATAAGCAAGAGAAGGAAGATAATGGTAAAGACTGACTTGATTGAGAAAATCATCTGGTAATTTTTGTGCGAGCGATTTATCAAGTGAAATTTTATATTTTCGATGAACCTCAAAGGCTAAACGAGGAAGTTTTATCCCATTTAATGTTGCCCCTCCACCTGTTACAGCTGTATAAACATCTCCTTGAGCCGGACATTGTAGAACGCCCACAATAGGACGCCCATTCTCAATAATGGCAACCGAAATACACCAATAAGGATTGCCAGAAAGAAAACCACGCGTTCCATCAATAGGATCAACAACAAAAGAGCGCTCATAATAATCTTGTTTTTCTCGATTATCTTTTGTTTCTTCTGAAATCCATCCATAATTTGGACGCGCTCCAAGAAGCTTCTCTTTCAAGAAATGATCGACAGCAAAATCTGCCTCACTGACCGGGGAATTACCTTCTTTAATCCAGACATCCAACGTGCATCCAAAATACCGCATTGCTAAATCTCCTGCCTCTCGACAAACGTCACGCAAAAGATTTAAATCAGAAGAATGATGCGTGTTATTTTCCTGCAAGTGTCATCCCTTCAATTAACAATGTTGGAGCTGCTGTACCATAACGCCGATCAATATCATTGGCAGGTGTTAAATGTGCTAACATATGAAGCAAATCAGAGCCTAGGGTTACTTCACTTACCGGATAAGCAATTTCACCATTTTCAATCCAAAAACCGGAAGCCCCACGACTATACTGACCAGTAATAAAATCAATGCCATGACCGAATAATTCGGTCACATAAAATCCATTTCGCAAATCTTTTATCATATCGCAAGGCGATACTAAACCCGGTTCAATAGCAAAATTTGTACTGGTCGGCTGCACTAATGATGCCGAACGCATACCGTGTCCATTTGTTTTAAGTCCCAATTCACGCGCTGTAGATGATGAAAGAAGCCAATTTTTTAAAATACCATTTTCAATAATATTGAGTGTTTGCCCCTCTACCCCTTCTCCATCAAAAGGATGAGAAGCATTTCCACGTAATCGCAAAGGTTGATCGGTTACATTAACATTAGGCTTCATCACTTCCTTGCCTAGGAAATTCTGTAAAAGACTCGTTTTTCGAGCCACAGAGGCTCCATTGACCATAGATGCGATATGCCCTGCAATTCCACGAGCCGTACGCGGATTAAAAATAACATCAACGCTCCCAGTCGCCGCACGAACTGCACCCAAACGTCGAACAGCACCAAGCCCTGCATTCTTTCCCACAGTTTCTGCTGCCTCTAAATCAGAAAAATGTAAGGCTGTTGTATAATCATAATCCCGCTCCATCTGTGTTCCTTCACCTGCAAGAGCACTACAAGAACGTGAAAAACAACTTGAGCGATAGGCTCCACAAAAACCATCGCTGGTCACAAGAATAAACCCACTACGGCCATAAGCTGTTGCAGCGCCACCAGAATTGCTTACACCTTTAACATCAAGAGCTGCTGCCTCCGTTTTTAAAGCATCTTCTGTTAAAAAATGACTGCTGGGTACAAAATCATCAAAAAGATCAAGATCTTTAGGATACTTAACCAAACACTCTTTATCTGCCAAACCTTCAAATAAACTATCGGGAGAAGCTTTAGCCATCGCAACAGCACGTTCCGCAAGTTCTTGCGGATAAGATCCTAAATTAGCAGAAACACTTGCTACTTTTTTTCCAACAAAAACCCTTAGAGTAAAATCATTGCTCTCTGCTGCTTCTGTCGATTCGACTTTCCCAAAACGAACTGATACACTGGTAGAATGAGCATGAACAATAACAGCATCAGCAGCATCTGCCCCAGAACGCTTTGCTGCTTCAACCAGCGAAACAGCTTTCTCAATCTGGTTTTTGTCAGTCATTATAGACTCCCTAAAATATTTTATTATTTACATTGATAAGCATTCTGACAAATTTATACAAATCAGAATATAACTCTTGTGTATTGATTCATAAGATTATGCACATTCATGCATTCTTTTTCTTTTAATGCATTAAATCATTTCCCTTTTAGCTTCTTTATGAAAAAACGTAATATGCCGTAAAATCTCTTTAGTTTCAAGATTTCTCATGGGCCCTTATCATTTTAGGAGCCAAATCTCCACTGACAATCAAATCAACAGAACAATTGGCAATTAACAAAAGTCTTAGCTATAACACTTGAATTTAAGCCAAAATCCTCAAAAATTCGAAAAGCATAAAATGATCTAAATCACAGGTCTTCCTTCCTCTGGGTAGTAAAAAACTTATCTCATATCTTTCCTATAGCATTCTTTAATTTCCAAGCAAGAATCAAGAAAATACCTTATATTTGTATACACTTCTTTGCTTCTATAAACTCTCTCATAATGAGACGGCACTCTTGTAAATGAAACAAAACTTAAACAGAGTAAAAAATATTTCCTTCTATTATGGTTTCAACAAAATGAGCAGTCATAAACTTCTTTACCCTAATGGACGTAATATCATAAAGAACTCATTTTTATATTTAAAAGTAATCAAGAAATTATCTTGTAATCTTTCAATAAAATTAACAGTTTGATTTATACTTATAATTTATTGTTTTGTAATTTGTATAAAAAAGCCTAATATCATAAAATTCTCTCTGTTTCGAACCTATTCATGTTGAGTCAATCACAACTATTTGCGAGCAAATCATAAGTAAGGGGCCTATGAATGAAAACTATTTAAGAAGAAATCAAAATGCCTCTTATGAAGATTTTAAATGCAAAAAATATTGCAACATTAGAAACAGGCAAATATTATGACGATATGGACCTACATCATAAGAGAAGTAATGAACTTCTGAACCTTTCTCATTTTCAATGAAGAGAGCATCTTATAAGCTTTTATATATAAAAAAATTCAATGAATTTCATAAGATTTTTAGCGCAAAATTAATCCCGTAAGATGCTTTGACACGATTTCAACAGCTAACTAAAACCAAATCATAGCTCATCAATTTGCTATATACTCATAACTGATTTCATTCTAACAAGGCTAAGAGTTCTGCACCTTTTTTAAGGTATTAACTTCTTTATAAATGCACCCCCTTACAAAATGCTTTTGTTTTCAGTAAGAGCACGTCTGCTCATTTCAATCATTGCATCGCGAAGATGTAACTTAATTTTTGACCCAATAATCATTCCAAAGAAAGGAGAAAATAAACCAGACATGGTTACAGTATGACGAATTTTGTTATTTGAAGAACCCGATTTTGTTGAACAAATATATTCATGATTAAAACTCATACGTGTAAAAGGAAGTTTAGCATAATCAGAAAAACAAACATTTTTTATAACTTTATCAAGTGTAAAAGTTACTGTAGGTCCCTTTTTAGGTTTCATGCGTCCTATAGCGCCTTCTTTGAAAGGACCAGAAAGTTCTACCCACTCAAGTTCACTATCCCAGCAAGGCCATGATGCCACATCTTCCCATATAGCCCAAATTTGCTCAGCACTTGCTTCTGTACTAATCTCTTCACTATATATCCAATTAAACACGATAATCTCCCCTTTTTTACAAATTACTTATCTTTAGTGATAAAGAATAATATAAAAAAGTATCCTTAAAGCTGCACAACGATAAGATACTTAATACTCTCAGATTTACTTAATATGTAATGACTAACTCAACAAGCGATATTACTAAACTAAACACACAAGTATTCAGGATAAATGAACAATATTTTCAATACTAAACAAAATATCTTTTTTAAGTTTAGACAATAGCAAAAATAGAAGTTACGCATCATATAAGATATCAATGCAGACTGCATAGCTTAAAGCTTTCAACTGCTGATGAAATGTGATGATTAAGGTATGGCAGAAAGAAATTAGATAAAAAAGATCATAACTATTATCGAGGAATATATATCCTATTGGAGAAAAAACATCCTTCTGTATTAAAGCTAATAAAAATTCATCAATTCCTTTAACATTAGAATCTTTTATTGATTTTCTGCTTAACCTTTTAAAAACCATATAAAATGAAGAAAACTGTGAAAAAGCATTTTTTCATCCTATCGGATAAAAACAAGAACTTTCTCAAGATGTAAGCGATCGTAATTTATAGAGACGTATTGCTGTCTCACCATAAAAACGCTCATCGTCTAGATAAAAGACGTCAGGTAAATAAATCATTGTATCTTTCTTTTCTTCAAGTATGAAGAGTGTATCAGCTTTTGCCCACCCTCCTCGCAAAGCTTCTACAAAAGCACGTTCACCTAAACAACGGCTATAGGGAGGATCAGCGCAGATAACATCAAATGGCAGCATTGTGCCAATATTGCCAAGTTTGGTCGCATCACGACGCAAAATCCGTCCTATCGACTGTAATTCAAAGGCTTCTATATTTTTTTGAAGCAACCCACGCCCCTCAACCGAGTTTTCAACAAAAACAGCCGCCTTTGCTCCACGCGAAAGTGCTTCGATGCCTAAAGCACCAGTACCAGCAAAAAGATCAAGAATGCGTTTATTGGTCCAAAACTCTTCTTCACGGCTAGAAAGAATATTAAAAAGGCTTTCACGTGTACGATCACTCGTTGGGCGAATCGACTGATTAACAGGCGAAAACAAAACACGCCCAGCAAATTTACCGCCTATGATCCGCACGTGGACCTCCAAATCGCTTCGAAGTTTTTGCACCGTCCCTATGTGGTTTAGATTTTTTCATAGCACCACCAAACGATTTTACCTTTTTCTTTCTCTCAAAAGAATGCTCATCATGACCACCTTTTATCATTTTCTCTTTATCCTTTAAAAAGCGATCTTTCTTACCAAAGGGATGCGTCTCGTCATAAGATATTTTGCCATGTTTTTGAACAAAACTTTCCCTCTTCTCTTTGTATGACGGATTTTCTTTTAGTTTTTCCTTGCCTCGATGAAAGGACTTTCTACCATCCAAATCGCTCTTATGATCATGCGATTTCTCCTCACTATAGGAAGGCTTTCTACGTGCACTTTGCGGACGTGCACCAGGAGCCATCCAAACATTAGCACGGCGAGAACGCGGTAGAAAACGCTCTGCTTTTCCTTCTTCACTTTTCTCCTTCTTTACATTCTCATGAGACTTTGTACTTAATCGTGCGCGACTATGTTCAACAGAACCATCTCTTGGTCGGCGTCGTATCGCCCTTTCACTTGAGAAAACCCAACCATCATTTGCAACAGAAAGATCTTTCTGGCTTTGCTTTTCTGCAACAACTGCAGAATTTGAAAATGGCTTAAGAATAGGAGCATCAAAATCTGCATTGGCTTGCATAATTAAACGCTCCCCCAACTGATCTCGTAACATCCGCCCTTTTAACTCTTGCACGGCTCCTTCTTCTAAATCAGAGAGATGAAATGGACCATAAGATACACGTATTAATCGATTAACTGATAATCCCAATGCCCCTAAAACATTCTTTATTTCACGATTTTTTCCTTCTCGCAAAGCGACAGAAAGCCATACATTCGACCCTTGTTCGCGTTCAATTGATGCTTCAATCGAACCATAAAAAATACCATTAATCGCAATACCATTTTTAAGGTTATCCAACGCGCTCTGCTTGACTCTTCCATGAGCACGGACACGATATTTGCGGACCCACCCCGTTACAGGAAGCTCTAATACACGCGCTAAGCCACCATCATTGGTTAAAAGCAAAAGCCCTTCCGTGTTAATGTCAAGCCTTCCAACAGAAAGAACACGCGGCATTCCTTTTGGTAAATTACTAAAGACTGTAGGTCTGCCTTCAGGATCACGGTTCGTGGTGACAAGACCTGCTGGCTTATAGTAAAGCCATAAACGCGTTCGTTCTATAGGAGGTAAAGGTTTGCCATCAACTTTAATAACATCAGAGCGGCTAACATTAAAAGCAGGCGTTGTCACGACTTTACCATTCACAGAAATACGACCTGCAACAATCATCATTTCTGCATCTCGACGCGAAGCAATACCAGCACGCGCTAACCTTTTAGCAATTCGTTCACTCTCATTATTTTCATTCATTTGCGTTTCAAACCAATCTTTGCAAGTATGTTCAGAAAATTATTCACATGCACCATACCGCTTATCCTGAAAAAGGAAGTAGCATAATCATTTATCATTTTCTATCCTTTAACGACAATAATGTATCTGTCGACTTGCAAGTTTGTTTTAAACTCTTTAAAAAATAGAGGTATTCTTTTCATTATAAAAGCGTAATAAATTATTCATTCCATAGCATTCCTTATCGAGATAACCTTTAGATTTTCTATACCTTCAGTAGAAAGAATATTATGACTTTGACGCCCATGGAAATAGCCCTTTTAGAAGCGCAAGAGGCTGCAAAAAAAGATGAAGTTCCCGTAGGTGCTGTCATTACACGTGGAAAAGCTATCATTGCACGCGCTGGTAACTTTATAAAATCTGCATATGACCCTACAGGACACGCAGAAATACGCGCAATCCGTATGGCTTGCGAAACATTGCAAAACGAAAGGCTTCCTGATTGCGATCTTTATGTAACACTTGAACCTTGTGCTATGTGTGCCGCTGCCATTTCATTTGCACGCATACGACGTCTCTATTATGCAACAAATGATCCCAAAGGAGGTGCTATAGAAAATGGCCCACGTTTTTATCAGCAACCAACCTGCCATCACAAACCTGAGATTTATTCTGGTTTCAAGGAAAAAGAAGCAGCTCAATTACTTAAAGACTTTTTTGTACAAAAGCGATACTAAAAATAATTCTTCTTCCATAACTTTCACTCTTTAAAAACTATCCTACTTCTCAAAAAAGACTGTTAATTCTTCTGATATATATATATAGCAAAAGCTATTTCGAAGCATTTTTTCTCTCTTTTAATTCTGCATATTGTTTCTATTAGATGGTACATTCATTCAAAAGAATAATTCATTATTTTGTATATAAAATATAAAGTCCAAAATATCGTAGATATGCTCTCATTTCAAATTACATTGAAACAGTAAAAATCACTTTCTTGCACATCATAAGCGGAATTATCGTCTGGATAAAGAACGTTTTAGAAAAGACTAAAAATGTCTCTTATGAAAGCTCTCAAATGCAAAAATTATCGCAACATTGGAGTCTGTAAAATAAAATGATGGTATCCACTTTCTCCTTCCTAAGCATAAAGTATTGGAGCACAATAGATTTTACGTTATACTAGCCACATGAGCAATGTTGTAAAATGAGCTTGAGAAATGTTTCGTGTTAAGGAAACGCATAAGGAATCTCTCGATGCTGTTGTCATATTGCTATTTCATGAGAATACCCCCCTCCTACAGCAGCATTATAACTGCGCGCGAATGAGAGCTTGGTATCATAAGTAATTGGAAAAATACTTTACTTTAAATGTTTTGTCTTTTCCCTATCGACCAATAGGTGCGGTTTTTGCCGGTTGGCGATAACTTAAAGGTGGTTCAGTGAGATAGCGACGGTATTTTGAACTTCCAACTTGTGCTCTCTGACGACGTAAATATTCCTGTCGTTGCTTCGCATTCAACTGTGAAGGATTTTCTGAACCAACGCCATTAACTGACGATCCTTTGTGAGGAAAAGGAGTATTTCCTTGATGCTTCTTCGATGCTGCCATTTCATTGACAGATCTATCTTGTTGTGGTACCGGCAAAAATCTGCGTGAACTAGGGCTTGGTATTACAAGTTTTGGATGAGGTTTCATAACAATCTGGCTGCTGTTATTTGTTGGTGTTAATGAAGTGATATTAGCAACATCTTCAAAAAACTGTATTGAAACTGGTTTATTGGTACCATAGGTAGGAGCGGATAAATTGCATCCCGTTAAAACAAAGCACATCCCTAAAATTCCTATTGGAAATATTTTTATTTCACGTTTTCTCACTGCCTATTCCATTTCCTAGGTGTATGGCTGATTAATATTCCCGTTATTTATGAGAGAACGGTCCATACACAAATTTCCCCCCTGCAGATAAAACAACGGAATTTTTTTCGTACCACAAAAAACTATATTCATCAATATGAGAAATTTACTTGCATTTCTTTCCTTTGATCTAAAACTTTAAATCTTGCCAAGAATCTGCAATTCCCGCAAAGCAGCTGCATCACGAGCAGATACATCCGGATAAGCTGGATCACTTCCAACATCTTGTGTATAACGCCATGATCGAGCACATTTTTTTCCTAATGCCTTCTCTGGATATACACCAACACCTTCAACATCATTCAAAGTAAAAGCATCAGAAGGTATCGTGTCCTGCGTAATTGTGAGCGCACTGGTAATACAGATCTCCGCCATATCCACATTTTCTAATGCCTCTCGTAAAACCAGATTGGAAATAAAAACAATAGGCGCAGCTTCCAAAGAGGATCCAATACGCTTATTAGCACGTTCAAGCTCTAAAGCACCTGTCACAACTTTACGGACCTGCCGAATTTTTTTCCAACGCTCAGCCAAAGATTGGTTTTGCCATTCTTCTGGTACAGAGCGAAATTGTTCCAAATGCACCGATTGGCTTCCTGGATAACGCTCTAACCAAGCTTCTTCCATAGTAAAAGGTAACATTGGAGCAAGCCATGTGACCATACGCTCAAAAATCTCACGGACAACCTGCAAGGAGGCCTTGCGTTTTTTTGATGAAGGCGCATCACAATAAAGAGAATCCTTGCGGATATCAAAATAAAATGCCGATAACTCAATGATTGAAAAATCCAATAATGCACGCATAATCTTTTTAAAATCAAATTCATCGTAAGCGCGATTAATCAACTGATCAAGTTCAAAAAGCCTATGCAATATAAATTTTTCAAGATCCGGCAGTGCACCATAAGATACTTCTTCTCCATCATCATGTGCTAAAGTTCCTAGCATCCAACGAATTGCATTGCGTAGTTTACGATATGAATCCACATTTGTTTGAAGTATTTTTTTGCCTAAACGCTGATCTTCCCAATAATCGGCTGTCATAACCCAGAGACGAAAAATATCAGCTCCAGATGTTTTAATGATTTCTTGCGGAACAACCGTATTGCCTAAAGATTTAGACATTTTCTTACCATTCTCATCCAAAGTAAAACCGTGTGTGATCACGGACTTATAGGGAGAACAAGCACGCGTACCACAGCTTTCCAAAAGAGAAGATTGGAACCATCCGCGATGCTGATCTGAACCTTCAAAATAAACATCAGCAGGCCATTTCAAATCAGCCCGATCTTCTAACACAAAGCTATGGCTGGCTCCAGAATCAAACCAAACATCCAAAATATCATAAACCTGTACCCAAGGCTCATGTGCACGCTCACCTAAAAAACGTTCACGTGCTCCTTCAGCAAACCATGCATCTGCCCCTTCTGCTTCAAAAGCCCGTAAAATACGCTCGTTCACACCTTCATCTTTTAGAATAACACCATCCTCATTTGCAAAAATACAAATAGGAACACCCCAAGAACGCTGACGAGAAAGAACCCAATCAGGACGATCTTCTATCATAGAAGCTAGGCGGTTTTGTCCAGAAGATGGCACAAAACGCGTTTTTGAAACAGCTTCCAAAGCCCGACTACGTAAAGTTGAACCATCCCCAAAATCTTTATCCATTGAAATAAACCATTGCGGTGTATTGCGAAAAATAACGGGTTTTTTTGAACGCCAACTATGGGGATAGGAATGCTTTAAACGCCCCCGTGCAAACAATCGATCTGCTTTAATTAAAGCATTAATGACCTCTTTATTGGCATCACCCATTTTTCCATTATCATCAATAACACGTGCAGGTCCTCCTTCACGATCTGGTCCTAAACCTGGAACATCTTTCGTATAGAACCCTGCATCATCAACAGGAAACGGTATAGATGAATCAATCCCCGCTTGCTCCAGTAAGGACTTATAATCATTCCAAATTTCAAAGTCCTCACGCCCATGGCTTGGTGCTGTATGGACAAAACCTGTACCAGCACTCTCTGTTACGTGCGAACCATCAAGCAATGGAATTTTATAATTATACCCTCCAGCTAAACCTTTGAGTGGATGAGAAAGAACAAGAGCTTTCAACTCTTCAGAAGAAATAACACGCAAATGCTTCAAAACAAGTTTGGCTTTTTCTCCACAACTCATCGCTAAAGCGTCTGCAAAGAGAAGCTTTTCTCCCACTTGAGGACCAAAATCATTTTCAGCACTTTCAACTTCGTAAATACTATAAGAAATTTGCGAAGAATAACTCACTGCACGATTGCTTGGAATCGTCCACGGTGTTGTTGTCCAAATGACGACATGAGCACCATATAAATCATCAGAATTTGCTTCAAAAACAGGAAACTTAACCCAAAGCACCTCTGATTCATGATCATGATATTCAATCTCAGCCTCTGCCAAAGCCGTACGTTCCACAACAGACCACATCACTGGCTTGGAACCACGATAAATCTGATCTGACATAGCAAATTTTATCAATTCACTGGCAATGCGTGCTTCTGCATGAAAAGCCATTGTAGTATAAGGCGTGTTAAAATCTCCCACAACACCAAGGCGTTTAAATTCTTCACTTTGAATAGTTACCCAATGCTGTGCAAATTCACGGCATTCTTGACGAAACTCGTTAAGAGGTACCTCATCCTTATTTTTTCCTTGTGCTCGATATTTTTCTTCAATTTTCCATTCAATTGGAAGCCCATGGCAATCCCAACCAGGTACATAATTTGCATTAAAACCGCGCATTTGGAATGAACGAACAACCACATCCTTTAGAACTTTATTTAAAGCATGCCCGATATGAATATGACCATTTGCATAAGGCGGACCATCATGAAGAATATAAAATGGACGATCTTTTGCTTGTTGACGCAATTGCGCATAAAGCCCCATATTTTCCCAACGCGCCATCAATTCAAGCTCTTTTTGCGGAAGCCCTGCACGCATAGGAAAATTTGTCTGTGGGAGATAAAGAGTTTTTGAATAATCTATTGTTTCATTTTTCACAGCCATTGTGAAATATCCCTGTCCACTTTTACGATTTCATTTTTGCATAACTTCCCTGAACCCTGCAACTCTGGTTTTTATCTATAGGGAAAGCCGAGCTTATCATTCGTATTAAGCAGCGATCAGGAAAATATATCATCACACTCTATGGGCTTTATCATGAAATTCACAAGAAAAGAAACCAAAAAGTGATCTTAAAAAAAAATAAAGGCTCCACTGACAGTGGAGCCTCTTAGAAATTTACTCTTTAAAAAATTAGAATTTATAAGCTACACCAACACGGAAATCATTGGTTTTGTAGTTAACTTCAAGTTTTTCCTTTGCAAATTTCTTTTTACCAAAATCAGAGTAACGATATTCTGCACGTACAATCACATTATCTAGAAGCGAGAAATCAACGCCACCACCAAGTGTGTAACCAATCATGGTTTTTGTTTCATCAGCTAAGTTCTTAGAAGAAACGACTCTTCCATCCTCATCCTTAACAGATATTGATACAGTGTCTTGGAATTGCCCATAAGCAATACCACCAGCAAGATAAGGCATAAAGCGATCAGCAGCAAAACCAATACGTACCCGTGTAGCACCACCCCAATTTTGTTTGAAAGTATGACTTAAAGTTTCAACTGCATCCTCTTGATCAAGACCAAGTTCAGAAGCCATCTTTTTTATTTGTTCTATACCATATACACTGGAAGCGTTCTTATCCACCGCTTGTGTACTTTGTGCACCGTGTCCAGACATATTCTGTCCACCATGAGAACGAGAAGCATGTGGATTAGTACCATTCGGATGAGCACCAGAGCTATGCCCACCTGCATGAGGTGCACCATGTGCATTAGCATTTCCACTACTATGGGAAGAACTATGATGACCTCCCTGTTGGGCTCCGCTTGTTCCATTAGAAACTTTTGTTTCTGAACCATTGGATGATCCTGATCTCGCGAGTACAAGTGATGAACTCGGTACTGTTCTTTCTACTGCTGATGGTTGTGATACAGATTGTACCGGTGTAGGTGCTTTTACTGCTGGCTGGCTTGCGCCTGATACTGTTGATGAGGTAGAAGACGCGGTTTTTATAGCAACTGGTTTTTCAGACACTGTTCCTTCACTTGCCCTTCCCCCTGATAACTGACCTCCTATAGCTGATCTTGCCAATGAGAGCGATGCTGACCGCTCTGGTGTTCTACCCCCTGCGTCGGGGGAGGAAGATTTAGATGCAACTGACTGTGATCGACTTACCACACCTACCGATGTCCCTCCTGTATTTGATCTTCCCAATGAAGACGATGGCAATTGCACTAATCTAACCGTCTGTCTAGAGGAGGCTGATTGTGCTACTGGCGATGCAGCTGGTGTTTGTGATGATATTGTTGAAACTCCTGGATTTTTTACCTCCACAGCCACTGTTTGTGTTGCATTAACATTGCTAGAATCTCCAGTTGTTGCTGCTTGATTTGATTGTGCTGCTCCTGCTCGTGACGGTTGAATTGCAGTTACTGGTTTAGCTGGTGCTTGACTGGATCGCGTTCCAGCAGATTTTTCTGAAGCGGATACTGCTGTTAGAGTCCCTCCTGTTGTAGCTCCTGCACCTGCAGTTCCTGAGGCAATTCTTTGTGTTTCTTCTGATGTTGCTGCTTGTGGTGCTTGAGGTGTTTGTAGGCTTGCGGATCTGCGGGATCTTACGACTGCATTTTCTACTGTAGCGTTATCAGCTGCACCTATGGTAATGGTCTTTGTGTGCTTTTTTCCAGATATCATTAAATCCGTATCGATACCAAAAATAAAGTTGTCACCGAGATCAATATTAGAACCTGCATAAAAACCACCTGCAAAACCTGAAAGTTTAGGAGAGAACTCTTTATCCAGTGGTAAACTCTTTTCTTGACCAACAAGAGCCATATCAGCTTTGCTCGAAAAACCACCAGCTTGGACACCTAAATAAAGACCTGTCCATGAAAAAGTAGGTGCAACAATGGTAGAAGCAGTCGATGATGCTGGCTGATGAGGAATCATAACATCAGCAGCTAGTGCTGTAGACGCTGAAATTAAAGAAAAAATAGACGCTGTTATTAAACGTTTTGTATTCATAAAATCTCTCCAAATATCCAAAATGAAATTCATATAGAGCATCTTTTCTGAAATATCTGTAGCAAAAATGACACACTCACAAAAAAATAAAGAATTTTTGCAAATAA
The DNA here is from genome assembly GCF_042195625.1 of Bartonella sp. AP9QHHD. Classification (NCBI taxonomy): domain Bacteria; kingdom Pseudomonadati; phylum Pseudomonadota; class Alphaproteobacteria; order Hyphomicrobiales; family Bartonellaceae; genus Bartonella; species Bartonella sp. AP9QHHD. The sequence continues at coordinate 29,294 of NZ_JBHIOP010000054.1, forward strand.
GGCTTCTTAAACTTTTAATTCTGCATTCAATAAGAATTTGTAAACTAAATCACACTAAAATTATGTGTATTAAAGTTGGATTCATTTTCATTAAAGTTTCGCATAACTGTTAATGATAATATTCTTTATAAATTTCTTTTACCAAAATCTAAATAACAGTATTTTGCATACGATAAACTATTATCTGTTATTGCAAAATCAATACCAGCGCAAACAGTGAAATCAAATATTGCCTTTTTTAAAACCAAGCGCCATCAAAGTTTCATCTATTTACCAGCATGATCTACTTTTAGTACTTTAGCAATAGTATTTTGTATCTAAAATTCAGAAAAACAAAGAAATTATTCAAACACTCGCAAAAAAACTTTTAGATTCTTTGCATAAACATCTTCATCCTGCTACATCACATTGATTTATAAAGATAACTTATTGTTTTCATGTTGAATGAAAAAACTAATTCTGTAGGATTCTATCATTTAAAATCTGTTCCATGTTGTATTAATTAAAATCACTTGCTTGCACGTTACAAGCGAAATTTTCGTAAGGACGGACAAGGCTTTCTCTGCTGAAGCAAGACCTAAGGTTTGCATTCAAGTTGTTCTGAATGCTTTTTACAATAAGGGCTATTTAAGCGTCTCTCAATACTTCGCTGAGGCATGACAGCACCTGGACGACAAATGGGAAGGTTGTCTGATTTATGATTTTCACACCAATCTTGTATTGTAAAGCTAGGGCGAAAACCTGATTGCGCCATACACATTTCAATACTGGCAAATTGATTC
>NZ_JBHIOP010000055.1:0-15487 GCF_042195625.1 Bartonella sp. AP9QHHD
AATTGTGAGATAGACGACATAAAGCCATCGACAATCGAATTAGCCAGATCTTCGCCCGCTTGTTCCATACCAGCCTTGGCAGCATCAGAGAGCTTTTCACGGGCAAAAAAGCTCTTTCTAAACTGGAACTTCTTAAAATCCCCTTTTTACACCTCTCTCAAAGCAAAGATAAAACTGCCAAAACACGTGAGAGTCATCTAAGGATAATTGCATGAGACCATAACAGCTATAAACAGACTCCAATATTTGTATCATATTATTGTAACGATTTACTTACGTATAAAAGAAGAAGATAAAATTGTAATACAACTAAAAGTTCATACGGTTAATCAAGAGAAATTATATAGCATCACAAAACATCAATTGTTTGAAGATTATAAGTAAAAAATTGATCAAAATAAAAAGCTTTTCTTATGAAAAAGAAAAGAGTTGCCCATGAGTAGATATTATAAACTCTAACAAAGGGCATAACTTGATAATTATACCGCAACAAACTAATAGAAACAGCCTTCTTGATAATTCTGGACAACATGTGCTAGCAAATTATGAACACACCCTTGACAAACTCCCCTTTCTTCAAAGATGAAAGCCTAAAAAGAAAAATAGAATAACAAACCATTATTCTGCTTTGTATTAAAGCTCAGTTCACATTAAACCATTGCACTTATAGCGTATAACCTGAAATCTTAGCAGCTTTGAAAAAAAATATGTCTGATTTTTCACTCTATTCCTAAATAACATTTAGACACTCCTACTGCTCTTCAAGTCCGCACATATAACACGTTTTTTCCCTCATGCTTTAAGACAAAGAAACAAATCCTATTATAACTTACTGCAACTTGCCGAAAATTGGGTGTCTTTCCCTATAACACCAAGATCTTTAATTAAAAGCGGTTTTCCTATTTCTCCATTATAGGCTTTAACGTGAATGGTCTTGCCTTTCACATCTATGAGGTAATAATCTCCATTAAAAAGCGCACCAGCTGTATAGATAGGGATATTTCCAAAAACCTTATCATTTTTCGCACGGCAATAAGACTGATAATGCGTGTGACCCACGAAGATTGCTTTAACATTATGAGAGGTAATAATTGACTTAAAGACCGACAAATCTTTAGCATTCTTTTTACGAATAAAAAAGGATTCACCATCAATGGAAGCAGCACGCGCATCATGAAAATTAATGATTGTCACTTTACCTCTTGCATCAGCAGCAGCTAAATCGTTCCTAAGCCAATCTAAAGATTTATTGATTTGCACTTCTGTAGACTGCCCCTTCAAACCAACCGTATAGCTTGGATAATTGTGAAGCTGCACATAGTGAACATCTCCATAATCCCAAGAATAACTCAAACTCCCCCTTATCGAGCGAATATTTCCACCCGAAATGGGAACCAAGCTTTCAGTAACATCTGCATTGAAATGCGATAATTGACTACGGTATTTTTTGATTTCCGATACCATTCTTGAAACTGCACTTATAGCACAAGCATCTTTGTAAAAGCTGAATTCTTGAGGATTTGTACAATTACCAACATTATTGGCATAATCGTGATTCCCTAGCCCCTCATAGACAGGTGCTCCAAGAGTTTTATAAACATTTTCATAATCATCATAGTTTTTTTGTTGTCCAAACTCCGTCAGATCACCATTGACAATATGGAATGCAGCTTTGTGCGCTTTTATCACACCAGCAACCTGCTCATTTATCTTTAACCATGGCTCTCTGTTTGATATTCCATTGGCATCACCAGAGTTTAAACGCCACGGTTGCGGATCAGCCATAATGATAGCAGTATAATTTTTTGTAAGAGACTTTTCTTTCATCGACCAATCCATGAATGCATCATGATAAAGCCTCTTGTCTCTTTTTATTTTTTCAGAATCAAGATTAAAACAACCAGAGAGAGTAAAAGCAATCACGGTGATTACCAATTCAACTTTATATCTCATAAACCTATCGCCATAAAAACGTTACATATTATATTAAAAAATTCCTCAGAAGCAATTTTTTAGATTTTATTGTCAAAAATATGTCAAAAATTCGAAATAACGAAAGCAATAATCCTTCAATGAAGGTGCACTTTGATGATATAAAAGCACTGTTGATTTCAAGCCTTCAACTTGAAGCATCTTCATTGATTAAGATTTATAAGCTTGGGCTCTGGCTCTTTCAAATGTCATCGATACATCAACAGCTTATAAAAACTTAGTCGTATACTATTAAAATATCCCCAACAGGAGAAAGAATGTATTCTTATACTAGAGCACCCAACTCCTTTGGATATCAAGATCAAATATATTAGAATATTATGATAAATAAGGTATAACTAATCAAAAGTGCTAGCAATAGTGTTTGATTATTACCGTCATCACTTACTTTGACAAGTTATAAAAATGCAGAAGTATTACAGAAAATACTATTATTACTTTATAAAAAAATAATATAACTTATGTAAGTATTATAATAATATTTATAATTTCTATAATATAGATTTACAGTAAATTTAATTATATAATATAAATAATTACAAACACATTGTGTGTTAAATATAAATTAATACAAATTTAATATCATTTGTTTTTTAATTTTGACAAAAAACCAAAAATATCTTACCAAATAAAGACAATTATCGAAATTAATAACAACTATCCATTTTCACTTCTTCTTATGAAGTTTGCGGGGAAATGAATATTTGGGGGCTCTCATAAGGAGAATACTAGTGTATAAAACATCCCTTTTATCATGCACAGCTGCGGCTGCTATCATACTATTCAACATCCAGTTCACTGCACATGCTGAAACTCTTGGCGTTGCCAACGAAGAAAAAGATATATCCGGAAAAACGTACGAGACTATTTATGTAAAAGACAAAGGAAAAATCACCGGCAGTACTGTAACTGTAACTGGAAATAAAAACACAAATACAGACACAGGTAGCGATAAATATGTTGTAACAGTTGAAGGTGCTAACAGTGCGCTTGAATTAAATGGCTTAAATATTCAAGGCACTGATTCTGATGTTCGTTTTGGTATTTCTGTAAAAGACGGCGCTAACATCAACCTGACTGGGGGGAACATTACAGCTTCTCAAACTGGTGTTTATATTGATGATAGTAAGAATAGTAGAAATATACTACAAAATGTAGTGATATCAGATAATAAAAATGAAGCATCATCACTCCTTGGAATAGAAATAAACAACGAAAGTTTTATCACTTTAGAAAATGTAACAGTTAAGCAAGCAGAAACTGGTATACTTGCGGATGTCGTTTCTCAAGTTATAGTATCCGGAGGATCATTCGAAGGTAAAATGGATGGCGTATATGCTATGGGCGGCACCACCATTACTGTAGATGGCGGTACTAACATTACCTCATCTAATGGTAACGGACTCCATGCCGATGATGAAAATACCACCATAAAAATGACTGGGGGAAGCGTAACTGGAAAAGACGCAGCATTGTATACAAACGACGGTGGTCATATTAAAATCACGGGTGGTACTCTAACAGCTAAGGAAGATACCACAAGTGCACCTACTACAGAAGGGGATAACCCTGCATATAATAAGGGTACTAAAATTGAGAGTGGATTCGGCGCATTGTCTCAAGGTGAAAACAGTGTGATTGAATTATCTGATACAAAGATCAATGATGCGACAATCGGGTTAAAAACACAAGAAAGTGGCGCAATCGCAATGACTGGGGGAAGCATTACAGCGTCCAAAGTTGGTGCATTCTTTTTAGATAGCAAGAGCAAAGAAAACGAACTGAAAGATGTAGTGACATCAAGTGGGAAAGATGATGCGCCACTAATCAATGGAATCAAGGCAACTAACAGTAATGTCACTTTAAATAATGTAACAGTGACGCAAGCACAAACTGCCATAGATGCATATGATTCCACAGTAAAAGTCTTAGGAGGATCATTTGATGCAGAAAAAGCAGCAATATTTGCTCAAAACGGCGGCAACATCACTTTAACTGGCGGTGCAAAAATTACATCATATAACGATGCTGGACTCTATGCGGAAGGTTCAAAGTCCATCATCGAAATGACAGGAGGGAGCATTACAGCGAAAGAGGAAGCAGTAACGACAACATACGGTGGCCATATTACTGTTACAGATGTCACCCTAAAAACAAATGGTGATGGACTTGGTGTAGCTTCTGATGACCTTGGTAGCATGATTGAATTACTTGGAAAGACAACGATTAGTGATAGTGCAATCGGGCTTCAAGCACAAAACGGTGGTGTAATCAAGATGACTGGGGGAACCATTACAGCTTCTGCAGCTGGTGCTGGCTTCTTAAACAGTAACAGCCGTGAAAACAAACTAGAAAATGTGACAATATCGAGTGGTAAAGACGATGCGCCACTGAACTTTGGAATAAAAGCAGATAAAGGTACCGTCACTTTAAAAGATGTAACAGTGACTCAAGCAGCCGCCGGTATATTTGCAGATCATGATTCGACAATAACAATCTCGGGAGGATCATTTCATGCACAAAATGCAACAATATCTGCTCAAAACGGCAGCGCCATCACTTTAACAAACGGTGCAAAAATTACATCATCTGATGATGTTGGATTATATGCTAAAGATTCAAACTCCTCCATCACAATGATAGAAGGAAACGTCACGGGAAAAGCGAGTGCTTTGGTTGCTGAAGATGGTGGTCATATTACTGTTACAGATGTTACCCTAAAAACAAATGATAGCGATAAGTCATTTGGTGTATTTTCTAATGGCGCAAATAGTGTAATTGAATTGCTTGGAAAGACCACAATTAGTGGTAGTGCAATCGGGCTTGCATTCCAAAATGATGGCGCAATCAAGATGATTGGAGGAACCATTACAGCTTCTGCAGCTGGTGCTGGCTTCTTAAACAGTAACAGTCATGAAAACAAACTAGAAAATGTGACAATATCGAGTGATAAAGACGATACGCCACTGAACTTTGGGATAAAAGCAGATAAAAGTACCGTTACTTTAAAAGATGTAACAGTGACTCAAGCAGCCGCCGGTATATTTGCAGAGAATGATTCGACAATAACAATCTCGGGAGGATCATTTCATGCACAAAATACAACAATATCTGCTAAAAGCGGCAGCACTATCACTTTAACCAATGATGCAAACATTACATCATCTGATAATGTTGGACTCTATGCAGAAGGTTCAAAATCCACCATCACAATGACGGGAGGAACTGTCACGGGGAAAGGTAATGCATTGGTTGCTGAAAATGGTGGACATATTATTGTTGCAGATGTAGCTCTAACTGTCACAGATGTGGCTCCAAGTGACGACTATATATCGTCTGGTGTATTTTCTGTTGGTGAAGGCAGTGTAATTGAATTACTTGGAAATACAACTATTAGTAATAGTGCACTCGGGCTTCAAGCACTAAACGATGGTGCAATCAAGATGACTGGAGGAGCCATTAAAACTTCTCTAGTTGGTGCTGGCTTCTTAAACAGTAACAACAGCGAAAACAAGCTAGAAGGTGTAAAGATATCGAATAGTAAAGACGATGCGTTACTGAACTTTGGAATAAAAGCAGATAAAAGTACCGTCACTTTAAAAGATGTAACCGTCATGCAAGCAACCAATGCCTTAGTTGCAGATGATCACTCGACAATAACAGCCTCAGGAGGATCATTTCATGCACAAAATACAACAATATCTGCTCAAAACGGCAGCGCCATCACTTTAACCAACAATGCAAACATTACATCATCTGATAACATTGGACTCTATGCAAATAGTTCAAACTCCACCATCAGCATGACGGGAGGAACCGTCACGGGGAAAGGTAATGCATTGGTTGCTGAAAATGGTGGACATATTACGGTCACAAATGTGTCTCTAAATGTTACAGATGTATCTCTAGGTGACGAAGATATATCGTCTGGTGTATTTTCTAATGGCGAAGGCAGTGTAGTTGAATTGCTTGAAGGAACAACGATTAGTAATAGTGAAATTGGACTTACAACAAACGATGGTGGCGCAATAAACATGACTGGAGGGACCATTAAAACTTCTCTAGTTGGTGCCGGCTTTTTAAACAGTAACAGCGGTGAAAACAAGCTAGAAGGTGTGAAGATATCGAATAATAAAGACGATGCGTTACTGAACTTTGGAATAAAAGCAGATAAAAGTACCGTCACTTTAAAAGATGTAACAGTGACTCAAGCAGCCGCCAGTATAGTTGCAAATGATCACTCAACAATAACGGTCTCAGGAGGATCATTTAGTGGACATGATGTAGGAGGAAGCGCCGAAGCCAGCAGTACGATTATCTTAAAAAACAATGCTAACATTATATCATCTAATGGCGAAGGACTCCTTGCAGACGGTTCAGGATCTAAGATCATAATGACGGGAGGATCCGTAGCCGCGAACAAAACAGCGTTATTCGCAATCAACGGTGGGCATATTGATGCCACAGATGTTGCTCTAACAACAGAGGGAAAAGGAAGCGGTGCATTTGTAAGTGGCAATGACAGCACAATTCAATTGCATGGTGATACAATAATTAACAATACTTTGGACGGCCTTGGAGCAGTTAACGGTGGTAAAATCATTAGCGAAAACTTATCGATAATCGGTGGTGAAGCACTTGAAGGCCCCGACAACGAGCGCACTGGTATATGGACATCGGACTCTGGTAGTGAAGTTAGGTTAATGGGCAAAACAACCATTCAAAATGTCGATGAAGGGTTTTATGCAGACGGTGGAAGTAAAATCATTAGCGGAGATTTAACAATAACTGGTGGTGAAAGTAAACAACAAACCGTTGCTGTAAACGTTGCGGAGTCTGATAGTGCAATCGAATTAAATGGTAAAACAATCATTCAAAATTTTGATGTTGGTCTTTTTGCAGGAAATAATAGCACAATTAAGATGACGAATGGTTATATTGGAGCAGCAGAGAATACAATAAAAAATAAAATAGAAGCAAAAAAGTTGCACTATGGGCGGCAGCTAATGGACATATTGATCTCAAAGATGTTTCTGTAACAGCAGGAATCAGCGGCTTGCAGTTCTTAGCTCTCCCTAATACCAAAACCGATGAATCAAATGATCCGCAAAAACATCAAAATAGTGAAATCAATTTAACCAATGCAGATATTCACGCTGAAAATGGTACTGGAATTTTCATTGGAGCTTTCACTAACGATAACATTGAAGATATTCCAACTTTATCAATCGGTACAGCAAATCTCAAAAATTCAGAAATCCATGCTGATGTATTGTTAGGAGATGGTCTTTTTGAAGATCCAAAATCTTGGAAAAATGACAATTATTGGAACAATAAAGAGGTTAAAGCGATCTCCAATGGCACCTTCACATTAAGCGCTGATCATTCAACTTTAGAAGGCAGAGCGAATATTGCTAAAGACAGAAATGTACATTTTGATCTAAAAAACAAGACAACATGGACACTAAAGACCAGTACAAAAGAAAAAGATGCTGATGGCAATCTGCTTGATATTGCTCAAAGATCTCGTTCCGATATTTCTACGCTTAATCTCGATAACAGCTCTATTATCTTTAATGGACCAACAGAAGATCATTATCACACATTGCATATAGGTTCTGGTAAACCAGATACGCAAGAAGTCTACAACGCCTCTGGTGACGCAAAGATTTACTTCAACATTGCTTGGAGTGATGGCGTAGCAAGTGCCGATCAAAAAACCGATAGACTTTTGATCCACGGTGATGTCTCAGGCTCCACAACAGTTTATATCAAAAGCGATTCAGGAGATGAAAGTAGTGTAGTCAATGCTGCTGATCCTTCCAATATAGGTGGCCTCTCGCTCATTCAAGTATCTGGAAAAGCACGAGAAGACTCTTTCAAACTCGTAAATGGCTATACCACAAGAAATCGTTTGCCTTATAAATATACGCTAACGGCCTATGGACCAGAGTCAAGCCACGGTACAGCCGATGTTGCACAAAGCCTCTTTGATGAGAAGAATGAAAATTTCTGGGATTTCCGCTTACATAAAGAAATTCTTGAAACGGATTCTGGTTCTGGTCCAAGTGTGATCGTCCCTGTAGCACAAACGGCCAGTTACTTAGTCATGCCAAATGCTCTCTTCTATAGTGGATTAACGGATATGGCTAAACAAAACGCGCTTTTAGCCAATATCAGAACATCTGTCTTAGGAAAAGAAGAGGAAAAACAAACCGGTTTCTTCCTCTATACTTACGGAAACACAGGAACCTTATCTTCTGAACGCGGACCTCTCAAATATGGTTATGGTGCTGATATCCGCTATGCTGCTCTCCAAGCCGGAGTCACATTCGCAGCATTAGAAGGACAAAATACCACAACACATTTCGGTCTTGTAGGCACCTATGGGCGGCTGTCTTTCACTCCAAAGGACATAGCGGATGCCAGTAAGAACACATTGGATAAATGGTCACTAACAGCTTATGGCAGCGTGCAGCATGACAATGGTTTCTATATGGATACACTGTTATCCTATGGAATTCTAAAAGGAGATATCGGCAATGCTATCATTGGCAAAACCGCAAAATTGCAAAATGCCAAAATGTTGAGTATCTCCACCACTGTTGGCAAAGAGTTTGCAACCGGAATGGAAAGTTTAACATTTGAGCCACAAGCACAAATTGCCTATCAACATTTGATGTTTAATACCATTGAAGATGCTGATAATTTTACCGTTGATATGAAAAATCCTTCTCAATGGTTGATCCGTGTTGGTGGACGTTTGACAAAAACCATTTCCACTGAAAGCAACCGTCCAATGTCTTTCTATGGAAAAGTAAACTTGATCAAAACCTTTGGTGATAATGGTACCATCCAGATTGGCAGAGATTTTGACCTTGATCCTATGGGACCTGCAATTGAAGGCGGCGTTGGCATCAATGCGCAACTGTCTCACAATTTCTCCCTTCATGGTGATGTAAGTTATCAACAAAAGCTTCAGAAAACTGGTATATCTGGAGCAAATTTCTCAGGCGGCATACGCTATCAGTTTTAAAACAAGGCTGTAAAAATAGCCTATTCATTCTATTCAATTTAACAAAAAGGGCAGCACAGTATGCTGCCCCTTTTGTACATTAAAGTCATCCTTTTTCCTTTTAAAGCACCCTCCCCTCTTTATACTTAGTTCTTTACGAAAATCTCCAAGACAAGACACAACAAACGCAACAGAGCACTTCCATCCCCAGTGGATGAAGAGTACTTCCTACTTTGAAAAAAAGAGAAGTCTATTAGAAATAAATTAATACCACAAGTGTTCAAGGCATTGATTTATAATCATAATCTAGCGTTATTCATATTGAATGAGAACCCTGAATAACGTAAGATTCTCTCATCTTAAATCTGTGTATCTTGAATCAATCAAAATCACTTGCTTGCACGTCACAAGCGGGGTTGATGTGTGGGTAAAAACTATAGCAGAAAGGAGTAAAAATGGTTCTTATGAATCGTCTTAATGCAAGGGCTGTCGCAACATTGGGAGCTGGCAAATATAATGATGGTGCCGGCTTGCTTCTCCATAAGCGTAAAGATGGAGGTGCTCAATGGCTGTATCGTTATACCATTCATGGGCGGCGTCGCGAAATGGGCTTGGGTGCTTTAAGAGATGTCTCTTTAAAACAAGCCCGTGAATTGGCAACTGGGTTGAAAGATGAAAGCCCACTTTAAGCCCAAGTAAGTTAGCTTTTTTACAAGCTTCTTCTACATCCTTTTTTGTTCCCTCATAACCCCAATTTGCGTCATATAATAATCCCTACCATCACGTAAAAGATGTCATGGTACCACTATATCAGTATCTCACAATATTTCTCTGAATAATAATATTCAAAATTATAATTCTTTAAATAAAATCCATTATAAATACATTTTGTATTAGACATAATTAATATCAATTATTTTTTAATTTTGACAAAAAACCAAAAATGTCTTACCAAATAAAGACAATTACTGAAAGTAATAACAACTATCCATTTTCACTTCTTCTTATGAAGTTCGCGGGGAAATGAATATTTTGGGGCTCTCATAAGGAGAATACTAGTGTATAAAACATCCCTTTTATCATGTACGGCTGCAGCCGCTATTATCCTGTTCAACATCCAGTTCAGTGCACATGCTGAAACCCTCGTAGTTTCTGAGGGAAAACAACAAGAAGTATCCGATAAAACCTACGAAACTATTCACGCAAAAGACGGTGGCAAAATCATTGGAAAACATTTAACCATTGTTACGAATAAAGATATAAACCAAGGCACAAACCAAACCGTCTATGCTGTAACAGCAGAAGGTGCTAACAGTGCGATTGAGTTACTGGATGGCACAACCATTAAAGGCACTGGTTCTGGTATTTTCTTAGGACTTGAAGCCAAAGACGGTGCTACACTTCAAATGACTAAGGGAACAATTACATATTCTGGAATGGAGGCCTCCTCATCTGGCATTTTATCTAGCACTGGTGCTTCCTTTTCTGACAGTAAGAGTAAAAAAAACAAGCTGGAAGACGTAGTAATATCGAGTGAAAACGATAACAGTTCACTATCCTTAGGAATAAGTGCTAAAAACAGCACAGTAACCTTGAACAATGTAACCGTAACTCAAGCACTAAAAGGCATATTTGCAGATGATCACTCGACAATAACAGTGTCTGGAGGATCACTCGATGGGGAAACTGATGGGGTATATGCTGGAAACGGCAGCATCATTACTTTAAACAACAATGTTACAGTCGCATCATCTAAGGGTAATGCACTCCATGCAGATGGTATAGAATCCAAGATCACCATGAAAGGAGGGGCTGTCATAGGAGGAAGTTTGAATGGACATGAAGACGCATTATTTACAGAAAATGGTGGACGTATTGAAATTACGGATGTTACTCTAACAACCAATAACTTCGGAAACGGTGCAAATGCCAATGGCTTTGGAAGCATAATTGAATTAAAAGGCAAAACAAGCATTGAAAAAGTTAGAGATGGACTGAGAGCAGAAAAAGGTGGTAAAATCACCAGCGAAGATTTAACAATAACTGCTTATGAAAACCAAGAATACGGTACTTCTGGTATAACAGCCATTGATCCCAATAGTGAAGTTCAATTAAAGGGTTATACAACCATTGAAAAAGTTTTTGTCGGTCTTGAAGCCTTTAATGGTGGCAAAATCGTTAGCGGAGATTTAACAATAGTCGGTGGTAAAGCAATTAATGACAACCCCAATGAAGCACGATCTGGTGTATGGACATCGGGCTCTGGGAGTGAAATTCAGTTAACTGGCAAAACAACCATTCAAAATTTTGATGAAGGTCTTTATGCAGATGATGGGAGTAAAATCATTAGCGGAGATTTAACAATAATCGGTGGTGAGTCCGAAGCAGCAACCGTTGGTGTAAGCACTTGGGAGGCCGATAGTATAGTTGAATTAAATGGCAAAACAACTATTCAAAATGTTGGTATTGGTCTCGCTACTGGTGAAGATGGCACAATTAAGATGGTTAATGGCGCTATTGATACTAATTCTAAAGGTCTAGATCCCCAATCCGACACTCCTCAGAATGGGAAAAAAAATAAAATAGAAGCAAAAATGGCTGCGCTGGTTGTAATAAATGGCGGACATATTGATCTGACAGATGTTTCTGCCACAGTAGAAGTTGCCGGTTTACAATTCGCAACTTTCTCCGATGATAATCCAAATGGCTCGCATGATCCACAAAAATATCATAGTAATGAGATCAATCTGACCAATGCAGAGATTCATGCTGAAAATGGCACAGGAATTTTCATCGGAGCTGTTGTTGAAAAAAGCATCGAAGATGCTACAGCTCCATCAATCGGCACAGTCAATCTTAAAAAATCAGAAGTCCATGCCGATGTTTTACTAGGAAATGGTATTGCTTGGGACAAAGCGTCATGGAAAGATAAAGATTTGTGGGATGATAAAGAGGTTAAAGCGATCTCCAATGGCACCTTCACCTTAAGCGCAGATCAGTCTATTTTAGAGGGTAGAGCAAATATTGCTAAAGACAGAAATGTGCACTTTGATCTAAAAAACAATACAAAATGGACGTTGAAAATCAACAAAAATGAAAAAGATGATGATGGCAATCTTCTTGATATCGCTCAAAGATCTCGTTCTGATATTTCCACGCTTAATCTCGATAACAGCTCTATTATCTTTAATGGACCAACCGAAGATCATTACCAAACATTGCATATAGGTTCTGGTAAACCAGACACGCAAGAAGTCTACAATGCAACGGGTGATGCAAAGATTTACTTCAACACGGCTTGGAGTGATGGTGCTGCAATAAATGACCAAAAAACCGATAGGCTTTTGATCAATGGGAACGTCTCAGGCAACACATCAGTTTATGTCACGGGGCGCTTAGAAGAGAACAATATCGAAGCAAATACCTCTGCTGCTGCCAATGTCCGGGGTCTTTCACTCATTCAAGTTTCTGGAAAAGCAGAAGAAAACTCTTTCAAACTAGTAAATGGCTATACCACAAGAGGTGGCTTACCGGATATGTATACACTACATGCCTATGGACCAGACTCAAGCCAAGGCAAAGCCGATATTGCACAAAACCTCTTTGATGAAAAGAATGAAAATTTCTGGGATTTCCGTTTACAACCCGAACTGCTTGACTCCAATTCTGGTTCAAATCCTGATCCTGAAACAAATATCCCTACCGTTGCCCCTGTACCACAAACAGCAAGCTATTTGGTCATGCCAAATGCTCTCTTCTATAGTGGATTAACCGATATGGCTAAACAAAACGCGCTTTTAGCCAATATCAGAACATCTGTCTTAGGAAAAGAAGAGGAAAAACAAACCGGTTTCTTCCTCTATACTTACGGAAACACAGGAACCTTATCTTCTGAACGCGGACCTCTCAAATATGGTTATGGTGCTGATATCCGCTATGCTGCTCTCCAAGCCGGAGTCACATTCGCAGCATTAGAAGGACAAAATACCACAACACATTTCGGTCTTGTAGGCACCTATGGGCGGCTGTCTTTCACTCCAAAGGACATAGCGGATGCCAGTAAGAACACATTGGATAAATGGTCACTAACAGCTTATGGAAGCGTGCAGCATGACAATGGTTTCTATATGGATACACTCTTGTCCTATGGGATAATAAAGGGAGATATCACCAATGCTATCATTGGTAAAACCGCAAAATTGAAAAACGCCAAAATGTTTAGTATCTCCACCACTGTTGGCAAAGAGTTTGCAGCTGGAATGGAAGATTTAACATTTGAGCCACAAGCACAAATTACCTATCAACATTTGATGTTTAATACCATTGAAGATGCTGATAATTTTACCGTTGATATGAACAATCCTTCTCAATGGTTGATCCGTGTTGGTGGACGTTTGACAAAAACTATTTCCACTGAAAACAACCGTCCAATGTCTTTCTATGGAAAAGTAAACTTGATCAAAACCTTTGGTGATAATGGTACCATCCAGATTAGCAGAGATTTTGACCTTGATCCTATGGGACCTGCAATTGAAGGCGGCGTTGGCATCAATGCGCAACTGTCTCACAACTTCTCCCTTCATGGTGATGTAAGTTATCAACAAAAGCTTCAGAAAACTGGTATAAGTGGTGCAAGGTTTTCAGGTGGTATACGCTATCAATTTTAAGGAAAGGAAATTCTTCTCGGAACCTCTTATTTTAAGCAGAGCAGCCTGTGCCCTACATGAGAAGGAAAGCACATGTACAAGCGTATGAGACTGAAAAAAGTGTAAAAGCGAGCGTTGCTTTCCCGTTCGTTTGCACAGAAAGGCTGCACAACTCTGTATTGTGCAGCTTTTTTAATTTTCTATAATATTATGTAGCCCTTTTGTTGATATTACCTCTTGTAAATAAACCCTGCTTTTCTTTTCTGCTAAAGTCCTTTTTATTCCTTAAAGAAACCTCTTTCTTCTTCATGCAGTAGATGTACTAGCTTTTCTTTAAAGGAATTCCCTTCACCTCTTTACGGCAGAAGATCTGCTGCAAAATACCTTTTTGCGCAGAAAATCCAATCAGGCATAACAAACATAACACAATGCTTTGTACTCAATTTATCTAAAATGCTCAGGAAATCATAAAGAAGAGCTAAAGCTTTATCAATCATCATAAGTATTATTTAAGTATATACATAAATATATTTTAGATATACAGAAAACAAATATTAAATTCATTATGTGATTGAAATTATAATAGTTTATATTTAATAATTTGTTTTATAAATTATAAATTACATAGTTATTTACAAAATAAAAAACCATTTAATAAAAATTTATTATAGAATACAAGTAAATAATAAATTTACTATATAAATGTAAAAATAAATAAAGTATAAAATTATATAAATATTTTATATAAAAGTTAAAATAATATAACCTCCCGATGAAAATTGTGTGTTCTTTATCCTTTTTATAAGCGGGGAGAGAATATGCGGAGGCTTATAAGTTAAGGAAAATCTTCATGTCTAAAAAATTTTTACTATCCTGTACAACTGTTGCGACAATCGCGCTGTTTAATGCTCATACTAATGTAAAAGCCGAAAAAATCTTAATGAATTTTCATGGAATAACTGAGGAAGCATCCAACTTCACTGTTGGCGGTATAATAGTGATAAAAGGTAGTGGAATAATTGGAAAAAATTTAGCAATAATTCACGACAGCAAAAACATGGAGGACGACTGGTTGAGCACTGTACGCATTATCGAACCTAATAGCTTTCTTGACTTATCAGAATCAACGATTAAGGCTAAAGAAATCGGTGTGATGGCAACAGACGGTGGTATAATAAAAATGAATGCAGTAGGTATTATTGCTCCTACAGTAGGCTTATTTCTCGAAGATAGCAAAAGTGATAAAAACAAGCTGAAAAATGTGACAATAACGAGCAGTAAAGATGACTTAATGGAAAAAGGAATAGCTCTTTATAAGGAAAGTAAAGTCATCTTGGAAAACGTAACAGTTACTCAAGTAAAAGTGGGTATAGAAGCGTTGGATAATTCTCAAACAACGGTATCAGGAGGATACTTTAATGCAAAAGAGCATGGAATATACGCTGGTACAGGCTCTACAATTACTTTAAAGAACAATGTTACAGTGTCCTCTGATGAATATGGCCTCAATGCAAATGGTGCACAATCCAAAATCACGATGATTGGGGGAACTGTAACTGGGAAAAAAATGCATTAGTTGCAGCAAATAGTGGATATATTGATGGCATAGATACCACTCTAATGGCAGATGGCAATGGAAAAGGTGCATGGGCTAACGGCCCCAACAATACAATTGAATTGCATGGCAATACAACAATTAAAGAAGCTGCAATCGGACTTGAGGCAAACAGTGGTGTCATTCAAATGACAGGAGGATCTATCACTGTTTCCGAGACAGGGGCTTCTTTTGAAAACAGCAAGAGTGACAACAACAAGTTAGAAAATGTCGTGATAA
>NZ_JBHIOP010000056.1:0-7116 GCF_042195625.1 Bartonella sp. AP9QHHD
AAGATTGATGATGACACCGGTGGGGGTTTTTGCTCTTGTCCAGAGCACAAAGAGGCGAGATTGACCCTTTTTAAGCCCTCCGCGGTATTCGCCAATCACTTGGGTTCCTTTATCAAGCAAAACAACGCGCCCATTGTCAGAGAGGATATCACGGTTGATGATGCAGCTTGCAAAGCCTGGTTGCTCACTGTTTAATGCGGTTTCTAAGATACAGGGAATAGAGGTTCCCATGGCGATGATAAAGTTTCTATTGCCGATGAGTTTTGCTTTTGCTTTTGTTTCTTCTGTTTTGGTAGGCTTTAAAAGGGTTGCAAAATTTTGTGTGTCTTGAAGGGCAGGAGAATTTTGCGCATTCGCGAGATTTTCAAGGGCATGGAATTTGTCAAAGGGGTTGAGAGTCGTGTTGACGATGTCTTTTAATTGAGATTTAGAGCCTTTGGCAAAAGCGAGAACAGGGGCACGTCTTGCGGCATCAAGTAGTGGGTCATCTTTTTTGGGTTCTTGTGCGAGTGGTTGTGGGGGTGGTAAGGTTATTGGCGCTATGTTTGCACGCGGGTCAGAGGGGGCGAGCTCTAAAGGAGCGAGGGAATTGTGAAAGTTTTGTGCTTGTTTTTTATGAGCTTTTGCGGTGTCTTTTTGTTCTGTGGGGGAGGATAAGATGTTCCAGAGCACATAGCCGCAGATTCCTATACAGGCTATTGCGACAACTATTTTTTTGCCAGCGGTTTTGGCGCTATTGTTTTTGCCATCCCCAATAGATCCGCGATCTTCGATGATTGGTTTATCACTCATGTGTTGTCCCCTTCAATTCCCGCTTATTTAAAGATCTGATGCAACTTTACGTTCAACAGATGGTGAGGTTGTTCCGGTATTTGGATTGGTGCCTTTTGGTTGATAGGCTTCGTTAAAGACGCATAGGACGTTTTTTCCCTGTCTTAGGGTGAAGCGTGCGCTAATAGCATGGACAATCACCATGTTGCCTCTTGTGGTTTTGGGAACCAGCGATTCTGTACCGTCATTGCTGACAATGTAAATGGCAGGGACTTCTTGGTTGTCTGGAAATGTAAATGTTGTTGTTTTGCCATTGTCATAAACGGAGGAGGGTTCAAGAGTGATAGAGCCTTGAGCGGTGTAAGCCCAATTGCGTGGTCCGTAGGTTTCAGAAGCGTTGAAGACATTATCGATACGCTGGGCTTGTTGTTTTTCTTGTCGCATAAGGGCTGCGAGTCTTCTTTGTTCTGCTTCTTCTTGTGGGTAGCGAAATTTCACAAGGAAATATGTTTCTTGTCCAGAGGAAATTTCTCCATCTTTGACCATGAGTTCAAATTGATAGGAGCGCTTTGAGCCATCAAGCTTTGTGGTGACGACTTGGAGATTGGTAATGGGTTGGACTTCCCGCGCTTTGAGGAAAAGAATATTGCCAGCGGGGGCGACTTCCCATGCAACGCTGTTGCCAATTGCTACATGGGCAATTTCTTCATTGGGAGAAAATTCTATTTGTACCGATGAGCGTATGGAGCCAATAATTTTTGTGACATTATAGGCATCATAGTTGATAAAGCGAATGCGGCTATCGCTTGGCGCACGGGTGGGAAAAATACTGGCATGGCTAGGCGTTAAAGAAAGGGTAATAGCGATGTTAAGAATGAGAAAAAGAATTTTTTTTGTCATGATCAGTTGACCACTTCCGGATCGGTTCTATATTCACTAACAATAAACCCTAGAGGATTTATCAAACGGTTTTGGACAGAGATAGGGGCATTGATGTATTCAAAGGTAAGTGTTGCAACCCAGTGGGTGATGAATTCTTTGTTGTTGTCGTTGTCGTGAATGGTTCTGTAGTAACGCACTTGGGCGACATCGTCATTGATAAAGGAGATTGATTTTATTGTTATTGTAACGGCGGCGTGTTTATAGAGAATTTGAGGACTTTGGGGATTTCTTGCTCCATACCAGCTGGCAAATCTTTCCTGTTCTTCTGAAGAAGAGAGGAGGGAGACGGTTTGGAAGTTGTGTTGTGTTTCTTCTGTGGTGAAGCCTTCACGGGAGCGGACATATTTTGCAGCAAAGTAGCGTGTGATTGCTTCGTCGACATTGGTGGGACCTTCTTTTAAGGCTTCCACAACTTCGGTGATGCCGGTTGAATTGTCTACACGGATGACAAAAGGTTCCACGGTTTTAAGGGGCGTGAGGGTGATGACCGCGAGAGAAGACAGTATTGCAACAGCAACGGCGATGCCGGCAATGGCAAGCGAGACGCGGGTGGTGCGGCGTGAGGCGAGCATGCGATCTTGATCAAACGAGCGCGCTTCAGCAATGTATTGTTCTATGTCTTTTTCTTTCATGCTTTTTGCCCGCAATTTTTGTAAGATTTGATTTCTTCATCCGTTAATTTTTGTGCCAGAAGCGTTTCCAGCTTCCCTTCTTTTAGGGGTGAAGGGGTGTTGTTACTGATGATAATGGGTGTGGGCGTGGGTTTTTTCCCTTCCCAATTCCACATTGATCTGTTGAGTGGACGTTTAGAATATCCATCACACTTTGGGAGTGACTTCAGCGTGTTTGGTGAAGACATACAGCCACTGAGAAAGAGAAACGGCAAGATTACCCCAATTTTTTTTAACACTTTCCTATTATCCTTTCTTAGTCTTAAACAGATTGTTCAGCAGTTTATTAACAAAATTTTGCATGTTGTTACCAGCTCTCCAAATCGTTTTTGCTGTGTCTGCTCCTAATTTTGTTGCTCCTGTAAGGGAGGCTCCTCCAGAGGCTAAAGCGGAAGCAATGCCAGGTAAATGGAAGAAAAGGTAAATACCACAGATGCCGACAACTAAGAATTGAATTAAAGAAATCATGATATCATCAAGACCTGCTGAAAAAACTTGCATTGAAATCTTTATATATAAGCTACCAAGCAAGACGACTAATACCTGCAAAATGATGAAGTTGGCTGTTTGACTTAACCATGCTTCTGTAAACCTTCTGGTTGATGAAAACATATAGAGGCTTATGAAGAGCGGTCCTATTGATATGACAAGAAATAAACCAAGTTTAGCCACTAATGAGACGACAAAACCAATTAAACAAAACAAGCAAGCAATACCGAGACATATAAGACCAGCAATCCATGCAGCAAGAAACTTACCCATTGACAATAATCCTGCTTTGTCTGCTGCATCAAAAACATGTGCAGCAGCTTGATTCATCATATTGTCCCATACATTTTGATCCGTGTGTGCTGCTGCACCTTGTGTGACATTTGAAATGGCATTTGGTAGATCATTGAAAAATATGTCCCTAACCCACGTATTGTAGTGAGCGGCATTTGTGGCGAGTGCAACAATGATGCCAAGTTTGAAAGTTGTCGCTATAAATTCCCATAAGGGCGTGGAAGAACGCCCATAGATGATATTGTATCCCATAAATATAATGTAGATTGTACAAGACAGCTTGAGCGGAGCACTTAAACCAGATGAAAGATGCATAATGGCGCTATCCATTGTCTTTGTAAGGGGATTCATTAACATATTGTCTATAATAGTGAATATACCTTTGGTTTCTATTGCTGCCATTTAGATGCTCCGCTATTCATTATGTGTTTTTATAATTTAATCGTTATTTTGTTTTTTCGCTCTTCGTTCTTCTTCAGCACGTTCTTTCGCTTCTTGTTCGGCTTGCAATTTTTTAGTCTCAGCCTCCATTTTTTCAAGATCGGCTTCCATTTGAGCTCTAGCCTTTTCCATAGCTTTATCAAATTTTTCTTGATCTTTACGCGCTCTTTCTTCAGCCTTTGCTTCATATTCCTTTTCAAGTTCAAGTTGTGCTAATCTTAGAGTTTCACAATTTTTTGAAGTTCCTGCTAATCCACATTTAGCAATCCACTCTTCCATCAACGTTGGATTTTTTTTAAATTCTGCGACGCTGTAAGTTTTTTCACATCCAGCAGCGATAATTCCAGTGCAGAGTAGCAATGTTGTTATGAGAACTTTATTCATAGATATTTCCCCTTTTTCCTTTCAGTTTTTGAGGTTTGAGCACAATCTTTAAATTATGCTTGTGTTATCGGTTTTTATAACCAGTGATGATAAATCTAGAGCACAGACATAATGTTGCCATAAATCTATTGTATAGTCTGTAAGGTTCTTTAAGTTGAGCAGCTAAAGCGCAATAGATGTTATCCATTGTTTTTGTAATGGGATTCATCAACATATCATCTATGTCAGTAAATACGCCTTTGGTTACTATTGCCATTTAGATGCTCCGCTCTTCATTATGTCTTAATGGTTATTTTGTTGTTCTTTTGCCGCTCTCTCTTTTGCTTCCTGTTCTTCTTCAGCACGTCGCTTTGCTCTTTGTTCTTCTAATTTTTTTTAGTCTCTGCTCTCATTTTTTCAATCCAAGCTTTTTGTTCAGCCATAAATTCTTCATCTCTTTTGCGATTTTCTTCTTCAACTTTTGCCTGACGTTCTTTCTCAAGTTCAGCGCCTGCTACTCTTAGGTTTTCACAATTTTTTGAAGTTCCTATCCCTCCACATCTCGTGACCCATTCATCAAATAATTTTGGATTTTTTTTAAATTCTGCAACGCTATAGGTTTTTTCACATCCAGCAGCGATAATTCCAGTGCAGAGTAGCAATGTTGTTATGAGAACTTTATTCATAGATATTTCCCCTTTTTCCTTTCAGTTTTACAAGGTTTGAGCACAATCTTTAAATTATGCTTGTGTTATCGGTTTTTATAACCAGTGATGATAAATCTAGGGCAGCGACATAATCTTGCCATAAATCTATTGTATAGTCTGTAATGTTCTTTAAGTTGAGCAGCTAAAGCGCAATAGCGATGTGTAATGGTGCTGTCCATTGTCTTTGTAAGGGACTCTATCAACATATTGTCGATATAAGAAAATATGCCTTTGCTTTCTACTGCCATTGAGATGCTCCGCTCTTCATTATGTCTTAATGGTTATTTTGTTGTTCTTCTGCCGCCCGTTCTTTTTCTCTTCGTTCTTCCTCAGCACGCTCTTTCGCTTCTTGTTCAGCTAATTTTTTTTTAGTATTAGCTTCCATTTTTTGAAGTCTGGCTCTCATTTCGGCTTCGGAATCTCTAATCATTTTTTGAAACTTTTCATCATCTTCACGCTCTCTTTCTTCAGCTTTTGCTTCATATTCTTTTTCAAGTTCTAAAAATGCTAACCGCATGTTTTCACAATTTTTTGAAGTTCCTGCAAATCCACATTTCGCATCCCACTCTAGGCGTAATTTTTCATCTTTTTTAAATTCAGCGACGCTATAGGTTTTTTCACATCCAGCAGCGATAATTCCAGTGCAAAGCAGCAATGTTGTTATGAGAACTTTATTCATAGATATTTCCCCTTTTTCCTTTCAGTTTTACAAGGTTTGAGCACAATTTTTAAATTATGCTATGTTCTGGTTTTTTATAACCAGTGATGATAAATCTAGGACACAGACATAATGTTGCCATAAATCTATTGTATAGTCTGTAATGTTCTTTAAGTTGAGCAGCTAAAGCGCAATAGCGATGTGTAATGGTGTCATCCATTACCTTTGTGAGGGGCTCGATCAACCCGTTGTCTATCATGGTAAATATATCATACGCTGCCATTGTTTTTCTCCGCTTCTTATCATACGGGTTCGCGTTCCATACAAAGTCGAATTTTTATGCTTTAATTACTGTCTTCTTTCTTTTCAGATTGTTCTTTCATTTTTTGTTTATCGTCATTTTTACGATATTTATTTAGATAGTTATCAAAATTTTCTTGACGTACTTCTTCTATTGCTTTGTCTAAATTTTTACAATTTTGTGAATCTCCTGTCCATCCACACTTACGTCTCCATTCATCGCGTAAATTTTTATCTTTTTTAAATTCTGCGACGCTATAGGTTTTTTCACAACCAGCCGTGATGAGCCCTGTGCAAAGCAGCAATGTTGTTATGATGATCTTGTTCATGATTAATGACTGTCCTGTTTCTTTTTAGATTCTTGTTTATCGTCATTTGTCGAGCCAGTTCTCCCCCATCCCCATGTTGGAAGACTCTCACGATAAGCTTGCTCTGCGTTTTTACAATTTTGCGAATCGAGATCCCCTGATGTCATACATTTCATTTTCCATTTTTCGTATAATTTGTGATCTTTCTTAAATTCTTCTACACTATGGGTTTTTTCGCAACCAGCAGCGATAAGCGCTGTGCAAAGCAATAATGTTGTTATGATGATCTTGTTCATATTCAAATCCCTCTTTTTCGTTTATTGACCACGGAGTTTTTTGGCAAAATCTTTATATCGTGCTGTAAATTCTTCGTAGCCACGTTGTTCTGCCGCTTTTTCTTCTGCTTGTTGAATCATCATGGCGGCTTGCATTTGAAGGACTTGTGTTTGGAGTTTTGCTTGTATTGCTGATAATTGTGCTTGAATGCCTTGAATTTTACCCGCATCTTTAGTACTTCCAAGTTCGTCAAGGAGCTTGTTAATAGTTTTTTGTGTTTCACTGGCTTCTTCGTAGACGTCTTGTCCTTTTGCTGCTTGTCCTACTACGCGCTGTTCGGCTTTTTTCACTTCCTGTGCGTAAAAAGCATCCACTGCCTCTTTTGATCCAGCACCCCCTGAGGGCTCTTTGTATTTAAGTTCTTCTTGCCATTTTTGCGTGTTTTTGCTGCCGCCACCGCCGCCGCCACCGCCACCACTGCCCATCGATTGTTGAAAGTGGTTAAAATCTGAAGGCAGGGCGCCACTGCTCCCTTGCTTGTTAAACATGTCTTTCAATCCCGAAATGTCAGGCTTGACATTTAGGGAGTTATATAATTGTTTCGCTTGATCGAGTTGGCTCTTTAATTGGTCAAGCTGTTGTGCACCTTGTTGAATTTGTTGTTCTGCTTTTGCAACTTGTTCTCTCAATCTTTTGGCTTGCTCTATATTTTCCAGCAGTATTTTATAATCAAAGGGACCACCTCCAAATGCATTTGCTTGAGGTCCAAAAGAAATTGCGCAAAGAGCTGTTGCCAATAAAAGTTTTTTCATTGCTTTGACCTTTCTTGAAAAATAGGAAGCCATTTTTCTGGAGATTGTCCAACTTCATCCATAATGGTCTCTAGGAGTTCAATA
>NZ_JBHIOP010000057.1:0-2325 GCF_042195625.1 Bartonella sp. AP9QHHD
CAACTTAACAAAAGAGGTATAGATTATGGTTATAAGCTCTATACCCCTTATGCGTTTATCATACCCATTATGTGAGCATGCTTTATAAGTTATTCAGTTTCTTTTAATACCAAATTTGGTAAGTTCTTAACGATTTTCATGGTTTCTAAACTTACGGTAATAACCCTCTGAAATAACTCTAGAGGGTAGGCAGGGTTGCCAACGGTTTCAACAGCATAGCGATTGGCATCATTCACAATGCCACTCTTTTTATCAGTCTTTACACATTGACGCTCCATAACCCATTCAAGAGCGGGCTTGCCATTGACGATATACTCATAAACTTCAAGAGGGATATCTGTCATAATGATATTGCTGTTATAAATAACTGTAGATTTATCCTTTTCCTTACTATTCCCAGAAAATTTCATTTCAGTCACGTAATAGAATTTTTCGGGATTAGAGATCTCTGTTTGTTTTGGATTACCCTTTTTAAAGGTCACTGGATAAGGCTCTACAGTTTCATAATTCACGTGCAAATGACCGAGTTCACGCCCTGCTGTTACGAACTTCCAAAAGTCATCAGCACTCTTTACACACGGGATACGAGGCAGTTCTTTAGAGAGGTTATCAGCATAACGAGAGCGATAATCTTCCGAATGAAGTAGACCGTAAACATAATAGAATAGATCATCCTTAGTAATTTTTTCATTAGGATAAGCAGCTTTAAAATGTGCTAATCCTTCATCCGTAATGGCATCATGCCTCTGTAAACCAACTGTTTTACTTTCTTCTGTAGAATCCGTAAATAAATGGGATTGTTTCTCTCTTTTACTTTTTGGGACCGTACTATCTTCATAAATATAGCGTGGAAAGCATTGTCCATTTTCTATCACCTGAACATCGGGCAGAGCCGTAGTCATAAGCACAGAAAAGCCTCCCATTGCTCCTATGCCTGTAACTTGTATGATTTTATTTTCAACCGCTTTCTCCATTGGGAATATACGCGGCGTTTGGTAAACTCTCTCATTGAAAGTACGATTATAATAAAGCCACTGTCGTGTAAAAGGGCGATATAAACTTTGCATGAGGCATGCATCTTCGAATTTAAGAATTTTTCCTCTTACCAATTCTTGTTTAACATTATGGCTCCAGCTAATCTTGCTCTCATCTGCATTGATGAAATTGTTTACAGCATTTGCACGTATTTTATGATCAGCATGTGGATGCGTATCATTAAAACGTTTTACTTCGCTGTTATAGAAAGCAATCATATCACTCATATTTTTTGCTAAATCTTTACGGCTTGAGTTGTATGCCCAAGCATCACGACTGGTTACGACACCACAAGAAAAAATTTCAAACAGCTTTTTATCGTGTTCTTTTTTATACCCTAAGACTATAAATGTCTCAAAACTCTCATCACGTTGATTTATCCAATCACCATGTTTATCTGGTATAATTATTTTCCAACTTGATTTATTTGTGACACCATTAATGCTACCCAAATAATTAAGTGCAAAAAGTTTATCTTTTGTCGTAAGATTATCACCAATGTCATGATAATAAATTTTACAATCTCCAGAAACATTGGGATTTTTGATAAATAATGTCACGGCAATACCAGTCATACTACCACTACCAAAAATATTCTGTCCTTCTTGAGCCTTCCCATTGCTTAACATATTTTTACGAATATCACCCCTCAGATTGAGAACATAAATACTTGTAAATTCTTTGGCTAAAGATTTTCGTAAACTGTCCATTGCTGGTTTTTCTATGTAACCAGAACCAGAAACAAAACCAATAACACCACGTTTTTTTATACGGTCACTAGCCCAGCGAATGGCACGGATATAACTATCATACAGATTTCGCATAAGATTTGCATTCGATTGAGCAGCATACGTGTCACTGATGCGTTTATCTAATAGCGGATAAGGACTGTTCTTAGCATTGTCATTAGCACTTTTCTGTCCCACGGAATAAGGAGGATTGCCAAAGATCACTTCAATATTCAAATTTTTTTGATGCTCTAAATATTCACTGTTTTCCTCTAATAAACCTTTCATCAAATCTTGTTTTTCCAGCATCCGAAACGTATCGGTTAAGCCAATATGCTTGAAAGGGATGTAATCTCCTTTCATAAGACTATGATAAGTTGATTCAATATTAATGGCAGCTATGTAATAAGCCAGTAAAACAATCTCATTGGCATGGATATCATGACGGAACTTATATTCCATATCCTCTGGTTTTATGAGATTTGATTGTAAAAGCCTTGTGATAAAGGTACCCGTTCCAGTGAAAGGGTCAAGAATAGAAACTCCACGTGACCCCAAGCTT
>NZ_JBHIOP010000058.1:0-2163 GCF_042195625.1 Bartonella sp. AP9QHHD
ACGAATCTCGCACCTTGAAAAAACACACATGAAATCAATAAGTTATAGCACCATAAAAGTGCTGTGGCGGAGGGGGTGGGATTCGAACCCACGGTACAGTCTCCTGCACGCCGGTTTTCAAGACCGGTGCCTTAAACCGCTCGGCCACCCCTCCAAACTAGATATGCTTTTTGACAAATTTCTTGTAAAAGGTCAATCATTTTAATACGCATTTTAAAGCGTTCTTTGTAAAACTATTTAAGTTTCAATTAAAATAATTCTTCATAAGTTAATTCTTTGAGTGTGTTATCTAAGAGTTTCATTTTTAAACATGATAGTTTTTTCTGAAAAATGAAAGGTAATTATGATATTTATCATTTTTTTCCTGTTTAAAAATTTTTTACAAAGCAATATTTTTTAAGTTCTAATGGTCGTTTTCGTAATAATAAGAAATGTTCAGTTGAAAATGTTTGATAAATTATATTAAATTTCGGTCGTGTATTTTTAAATTATTTTACCTTTCCAGATATTTATTCTATTTAGATCGGTCATATCTGCGAAAAGAAAATGTTATTGCTTTGACAGTTTATGAGAGATAAATTTGTAAGAATGACATATATATTCAAGCAAAATTTTTATTGAGTTTAAATAAGTACAATTCAATAAGAAAGCTCTTTAAAAGATTTTTATTTTTTAAATAAAAATATTCAGATATTTAATGCGTCTAAAGGGTATCTTGGAGGAAAGGGCTGATTTACACTATTTGAATAAAACGTTGTATAAGATTTGCATCGACAGTTTAAAACCTTTTCCAGATATGACTGAAAATTAGGTATATTTATAATGCTTTTTTCTTTAGGATAAGCAAAAAGGTAATTTGAATGGAAGAAAAGATTATTGAACGCTTAGATCAATAAATAGTTTGTTAAGGTCTTGCATAGTTTTTCAAGAATAGAACTTAAAAACGCTAAATTATGCAGAGGCAAAGAGCATAAACTTTAACAGACAAGGTTTTAAAAGCCGTTTCATTCACAAGTATGTGTAAAATAAAATATTTATGTCTAATATGAGAGAATAGGTTGTTCCTGATTCTATTGAGTTTTATTTGCCTCTATTCCTCATCTTTTTGAAGCTTTTTTATGGCTTCAAGAGCAAGTTTTTACGGTCTGCGCTCTTTGTGTAAAGAGATGTCATAGCATCATTTGTCCAGCCAAAAATTGCTTTGAGTTGTGATACTGTTGCACCAGAATTAACTGCGCGTGTTGCTGCTAATTTTCTTAAGCCATGTGCTGATTTTTTGATTCCCGCTACGTTACAAGCCTCACGAAAAAGGTTGCCAAAACTTTCTTTAACTAGTTTTACCTTCTTTACCACAAATGAATGTCTCTTCTCCAATCACATAACCTTCATAAGGATGAGTTCTTTTTGTTTTTTTGTAGCTTTAGTGTAGCTATGCCAATTAGAGCTGTTAAAGTATTGTTTAAGCAGCCATGCAAATAACCCTTCAACAAGTTTACCGGTTTTTGATTTAGGAAGTATAAGTCCTTGTAACTCGGCAAGTGCGCTTTTGTAGTTATCAACAAACTCTTGCGTTCCATAGGTACCGCGTATTCTAATGCGTGGTCCATGACCAATACGTACATACCATACAATTTTGCCATGTTGAGTAATTTGTTTAACGAGATGAGGAGGACGTGGTTTTGGCATGGTATTTTACATCTTAGAGAGTGCGGTTTCGTAATATTCATTCTTTGACAAATCTAAAAGTTTGTCTGGGTGGCTAACTGAATTTGGTATTGGAATATCTGCTTTAAGATAGATAAGCAGTTCACCGGTAGGTTTGNATAAGGTTAAGCAGCTTTTGTTGAGAGTTGTTGTATCTCTCGTTCTATCTCTGCTAAAAAGGTTTCAACAGCTTGATTGATCTGTTCAATTTGTTGATCATCACGGAAAAAACGGAAGAAGTCACCATCGCATTCCAAAAACCAGAGGGGTTTGATTCAATGAAAATGCGATTTTGTATCATACAACAAGTGTAGCAAATGAGTTGAGGGTAGAAATGTGGGCCGTTTCCTATGAGGAAGTTGAATGTTCAGGAAACATATGTGATTTTCACTTTAAAAATTCTTTGCCCAACAAAGAGGCAACTTATGGTAAGATAACTTTAGAAGATGGGATAGTATA
>NZ_JBHIOP010000059.1:0-17883 GCF_042195625.1 Bartonella sp. AP9QHHD
CTTTTTCTGATTCTGTAAGCTCTGTGTGTTTTTTGGATTTTTTTCTAACCATGTTTCCACCCACACAAGCGTTCACCTAGATTATTGTGCTTTAAGATCTCTCTTGCTAAATTGGAACTGATGGCGTTCAGATCTTGCCGGCTTAAATAAATAGGTAACCAACCAACACAAGAAGAAGCATATTTATTTGTCGCGCAACCAGTGAGAGAGAGCAGCACGCATATCAGCATCACTTTTTTGATTAACTTCACTTTCCACCTCAAGCCGTGTTGTGGCTGCTTTTAAAGCTTTTTCTGTTTGCTTTTGTTGCTCTACTTTTTTCCCAAGAGTAAAAGCTTTTGCTAAGGCAATAAAAAAAGCGGCTAAAGCCGCACCTGTTACCATCAAGTTTCTTTTCATCCATAAGATCATAGGCGGTGCTCCTGAAAGCGTTTAGCAACAAAGAAAATGCCAGTACATGCCGCTAAAACCATAATGGCGGCTAAAGCCCATTGGATTGGTCCATTGCCCGCTAAAAACCCACCAAGACCTGAGAAAGAACCAATAATCGGTGCCAATGCTTCTGCTTTGAGAAACCCTGTTGGTTGTTTCGTTTCTACTGTTTGATAATTAGAAGAAACATAAGCCCCTTTCGCCCACAACCCTGCCTCTGCTACACGCCGGTGTACAAGACCTTGTAAACGTTTGCCTCCCGCTTTAGTCCACTTTTGTAATTCGAAGGGAACGGCTTCATAATCCCCCCGATTAAGCCTTTTAAGCAGTGTAGAGTTTTGGAAAGCTGCAATACCCACATTATAACAAAAGGAAACAAGAGCACCGAACTGCTCGTCGCTTAAATTCACACAAACTGCTTTTTCTACCGCCCTCTCATATTGCCGCAAATCTGCTAAAAGCATGGTTTCGGCTTTTTTTTCCGTAATCACCATGCCCTCAACCACTGTTGGTTGACCAGCTTTTTTCGTATGACCATAACCAATCGTCCATACGCCAGAAGCATCTTGATAAGCCTGCAAGCGCAAACCTTCCCACTTTTTTAAACAGTATAAACAGTCTTTACTTATTTTCCGTGCCATTGTTCAATTCACCTTATAAATATACCTTTATGAGTACTGCTCCATCACCGCCGTCGCCGCCAATTTTGTCGCTTCCGTGTTTCCCATCAAAATATCCACCGCCGCCGCCGCCGCATTCTTTACCACCTCTACCACCGTTACCACCTTTGTAACTCTCACCACCTTGCCCCATGATAGAACCCTTGCATTGACCACCACCGCCGCCGCCGCCGCCAAGAAACGAACTTCCACCGGTACCAGCTCTCTTGCCGTCGACTCCACTTCCTCCACCATTCCCACCAGAAAAAATAAAACTCTCACCACTGATGCCCTCTCTGTTTCCTCCTCCATCGCCACCTTTCCCTCCAAAGTTAACGAGAGTCATGGAAACGGAATATCCTCCTTCTGCTGTAACAAGCCCTTTGATCATTGTTCTACCACCATTGCACAAAATGTTACTGTCATTGCCTTTACCACCACGACCAATGTAAGCTGTTTTTAATTTATCTAAATCAGAACCTTTCATTTTAACATGCACACATTGACCGCCGCCGCCGCCGCCATCCTTAACGCCACCACCTCCACCGCCCCAAGCCCATACTTCGATATCGGTGTCAGCAGTAATACCATCAGGCAATGGAATATCTCCGCTTTCTGTCATCAGAATTTCAACAGGTTTTCTAACCCCGCCATCATTGTTGCCGCTACCAGCGCCGCTGCTATTGCTACTATTTGCTTTGATTGAAGCCATCAGTTTGGCTGGTGAGATAAGTGCATCCACTGTTTTTGTGCCATCAATCCAGTCTTGTTTGGCAAGAGGTTGAATGAGATCAACTTTTTTCTGTACACTATGTGCTGTATCTTGCGCTTTATCGGCTGCTGTTTGCGCAATATTTGCCTCAGCTTTTGCACTGTCTCCCGTTTTTTGTGCTGTCTCAGCCGTTTTTTTTGCATCTACTGCATAAGCTTTTGCATCATTTGCTGTTCTTAATGCACTATCTGCAACGTTCTTCGCTTCACTTGCAACATGAATCCCTTGTTGTGCAACATCTTCAACTTTATCAATTTTTGCAATCTGTGCACGTTCTGGAGGAGTTAAGATAAGATGCTTTTTCCCTTCCTTCATATTCTCCATATCAAATACATCTTTTTCTATTTTATCTGGATCATAAACTGATTTTGACATACCAAAAGACTTTGAGCCTACAAAATAACGAATGGTATTTTTGAGATCTACCGGAGATATGGGATAATAAACACCTTCATCTCCCCTCCGCCATTTTTCCATCGTTGGCTGCGTAGCACTCAACCATCGTAGCTTTGATCTTTCCTCTATGGTTAAGATCTTTTTGGTAGGACCCTCGTGCATATTTTCCATAGAAAATGCATTTGCCCCCACATTGTCGGGATCATATGTAGCAGCCTTCATATCGCCAATCCCTAAAGGCGATATTTTTACCCAGCCAGCGCCTGATAAAATCGCATTCTCACGAGCTTCACCACTTGCTTCAATATCACAAATTGTGACCTTATTTTTGTAAGCAAGAGCTCCAATATCTCTCTTTGCAACCGCATCATCAGCTTTTTTTCCTTGAGCAGCAGTTGCAAAATATTCTACCTCATAAGCTGCTGCACTCCCCACTGAAATAGGTGCGAGAGCCTTACTATTTAAAACACCTTCTTTGACTTCTTTCTTTGTTGCTGGTTCAAGCTTAAATATATGTGTGTGATAGGGTAATGGCATCGCGTTTCATTCCTTAATCAGTTCGTTGTCTTGTTGTGTGAAGAGAGGACTGCAATTCATCAATAAGTTTTTGCATGGTCTCGAGACGTTTATCTGTCGCTTCTTTATATTCTGCCAAAGCGCTTAAAAGATCATGCTGTATGTCGCTTTTGACAAGATCAAGCACCTTATTTAAGGGTGCATGGACCATTCTATTGCTTGCATAAAAAAGGACGCGGATTTGCTCCGCGTCCGCAATATCATCAATAGCAGACGGATTATTGATCATTTGAAAAACTCACGATTTTATGGCATAAACAACCGGTACATTAACAGGGCGTGTTTCTGCCTCGCCCGTTGAAGAAATCATTACCTTATGCGTATGCACTCCAGCAGGTTGTGTATCTTTTGTATAATATGAATTACCAAAAGCAGGATTTCTGCCACCTATTTGACCAACTCTTGTAACCATAGAATAATCATGCTTATGCGTATGCTGCCCCGCCGATTCAACACTACAAGCATGTGTGTGCGATTTAAGGCAATCTTGCTGTATATCAGCAAATTTTCTACTTCTGTCTAAACCGCGCCCATTATCAAAGCCGCGCAAAAACATTCCTCTAAAGTCTGGAACTTTAAAGGTTGTATCGCTGTTTTTTCCCCATTTATCCCCTATCGCCTTGAATAATTGCGGATAATCCTTGCGTTCATAAGTAGCGCCATCACATAAAAGCCAACCGTTTGGCACTTCTTGCATAGCAAAGGTCGCAATAAAACCGCAAGGAAAGGTTTCGACCTTTGGTAGTGGAATGGGGGTAGGGTTTAAAAGATACCAGCCATCAAGACCTTTTGTTGATACGCCATCATTATAGACTATTTCATAAATACCGCCCGTTTGTAACTCACCACCTATCAATGGTACTATCCCCGTGCTGGTGGCTTTATAGAGTGGCTTTGCTCCTATATTATTCATGTTTATTGTTGTCGTACCAATATTTATACCACGCGCCTTAAAGCGGATAATGATATCGTTTTTATATTTCGCTATCGGCGACACCGTCGTCAACGTGATTGATGTTGTTTGTTCCTTTCCATTCACAATAAACTTTGAGTCAAGAGAACCACCATTATCGGCAAGATATTCACGTATACGCTGCATCATGACCCGCGCACTATCATTAACAGAACTAGGCGGCTGCCCTTCTGCCCAATTAATGATACTATCGGAATTGGCATTTTGATCAGCTGTGAGTGACCAGTCATAAATATCAGACATGATAAGCCCCCGTTCTTCTTAATAGCTCTTCGCGCAATTGCTCTTCTTTTTGCCGCCCATAGGAACCAACAGATTGCCGCCTAGAGGGATCAATAAGAGGTGTTAAATCTGTCGGGCTCCCAGTCGATTGTGAGAAACCCGCCATGACTGGTTGCTGTAACATTTGTTGCTGTACCATCTGTGCCTGCTGTTTTTGTCGTTCTCCATTCTCTCTCATTAAATGAAGCAAACCGGAAAAGCCCTTTTTAAGAGCACCTGCATCAATACCTTGTGCTTGCAATGGTGTGGTTTCCATAATCTGTCCTGTTAAATTGTCTCTGCTTTCAGGTGCCATCATTCTGTTTGGGAATGGCGTGTCATATGCCATCAATTGGTTGCCCCCTTGATCACCTTGACCCACTTGATTACCTTGAAGTGTCTTTTGAAGCCTCTCAAACCCACGCAAAGGACCCACCTCGTTTGGTGCTGCTTGTCCATTGCTTTGGTTTTGCTGTATCGTTCTCTTCAAAGCATCTCCCGTTTTATTATAAAGCCCATAAATATGATTCATAAAATCCCCTGCTGTAGCTTCCATGTTACCACCGTTGAGTGTGACTGCCTGTCGACCTAAAAGCTGGCTCGCTGGAATATGTGGATTTTTGATAAGCTTTACTGCCCCTGCTGGTCCTTGTTGGTGTGCGAGATAAAGCTCTGCTTCTGACGGCGCTCTGCCTAATGCTGTGACTAAATAACGTGTATTATCCTTCGTTAACCGTGCCATAGCATCGGTTGCTTGAAAGGGATCAAACTTGTTATTGAGTTGATAGTGTTTTGCTGTTGAATCGAGAAATTGATACAGCCCCCCTGCACTGCTGTTCTTATTTTTTGCATTTGGATTACCATTACTTTCTATCATAGCAACACGTTCAAGAAAGCTTTCTGGCAAACCATATTTTTGTGCTGCCTGTGAAATGGCACGCTTCACTTTGGGATGAAAATTGATCATTAGTTTATAACCGTTCTATCAGCACTGCTATTCAAAAGAATGCCAATAAAATTGAAGAATTTTGTGTGGTCTTCTTTGGTTATTAAGTGTTTCTTTTCTGCTTCATGAAACGTCTTAATTAATTCAACGGCTTTTTCTCTTGCTAACCCAAAATCTCCTTTTTCCCGCGCTGTTATAAGCGCTGCAATATCTCTCTCAGTATCTTTATGGACGCTTGAGAATTTGCGTCCAAATTTCTCTAAGAAATTTTTTACAACTGCCTTGATGAAAGCAATCTTTCCTATACCCATAGTCTGTTGTGCCCCCCTCTCTTCCACTTCACCTATATGGTTTGGCAATCGTGCAAAAAGCTTTGTTCTTTCCACTTCTGGTTGCAACACTTTCATAAGTTGCTTGGCTTTATCCTCACCAAAAATACGCTGTAATTTTTCTTGACCATTTTTTGTGTCAAACAAACTCAAAAGATTGTGGTCAAAATTCTGTGCATTGCCTGCCGCAGTTTCTATTTGTGACCGTACACCTTTTTGAAACGCATCTTTTTCCATCAACCCCAAATCTGAAAGTTGTCTGTTGATTGTATCAAGATCAACACTCTTATTCAGTGCTTTTTTTCCTTGCTCCAAAGCATTACCGATAGTACGCTCGTCATAATAAATTTTCCGTGCCTTAATATATTCTGGAGATGATGTATCCAAAACGTCCAGAATGCGTTGTTTGAAATCAGTCAAATCTCGAGCATATCCCCATTTTCCTTTGATACGTGCAGACTTAATTTGATCATCCAAAACCTCTTTCATCTTATGTAAAATTCGCATATTCAGCTTTGGATATCCATTGCTCCCTATAACTGTTGCATCCGCTTCATTTGGCATTCGCGCAATTGCTTTTTTATAGGCTTTTTGGAAGGCAGGAATTTCTTGCAACCGCGATAAATCTTTACTGACAGCATTAGAAATAGGAGAAGCTTTCGCCCTCTCATAAAATGGTTCAGCCTTGTTCTGTGCTTGTTTGATAATCTCTTGCTTTAAATTAAGCGTATCTACTTTTGGACCCATCACATCTGTCAACGCATTCTTTACCCGCAATGCACTCGCATCTTGCCTTTCATTCAAACGATTACTTATGAGCGAATATGTATCATGGTCTTTTTTTGCTGCCTTAAAAGCTCTTGTAGCAAGCCCATCATGAAGATCAATAATCATTGAATCAGGACCTCGCTGTTTTAATGCCCTTTCAAGTTTATCAACACCTTCATCCCCTAAAGTTTGGCTTACATCCCTAAGCGCTCTATCGCTTATCTGAAATGCTTCTTTTTCTACACCTTGTGTTATTGGTTCAGTTTTACCAAACAATTTTCCAACTGTGTTTTTGAGAGCCGCAGGTGTTTTTTTCACAATAGCAGGCGTTTTTTTTAATGATCTTGTCGCAAAAGGTGTCACTTTTGATACACCACTGGCAACAAATGGTGTTGCAACGCCTAGCCCTGCACCAAACCCAGCAGACACTAGAGTATCTGCAAGCCCTTCTCCCTCACCACTGCCTGCTATTCCACCATAAATGGCTCCAGTTTTTGCTGCACGCCCCAAGCTAAATTTTGCCGCCTCTTTACTTGCTACTGCTTTCATTGCTGCTTCACCTGCAGCTTTTGCCGCTGCCCGTTCCGCACCCTCTGCTAAAGCAGATTGCACCGCCCTTTCTCCTGCTGCTAAAGCTTTACTGGTTATTTGTGCTCCTGCAACACCAGCTCTACCTCCCAGCACAATATCAGCCCCAATTGCCGCACGAGCAGCCGCAGTAGCACCTGCCGCGGGTGGAAAGAGAGCAGAAGCAATTACGGGTGCCGCAGCACCCGCTAAATTCCCCGCAAGAGATAGATAAAACTGATCTCGGTTCGCCGCTCTTTGATAGTCACGCCATCGCTTTGTTACTTCATTATATTTTTTGACTGCCTCTTTATCTCCCGTCCAATAAGCAATAGGACCCGCCTCTAATATTCCGGCTAATTCATCATCATAGCCTAGGGTTAACCCGTGAAGAGCTCCCCATCCAAAAGCACCCGCAGCACTTGGATGTGGACCATCTTCTTCTGTTTCCTCTGTTGCACCTTTATTTCCTGTAACAGAACCCCTTAACCTTTCCTTATTTTTTGAAAAAAGCTCTTGAAGCTGTTCTGGTGTATAGTCACTTATATGCCCAATGACTCTTGTGTTTTTACGATTAATAAGAGGGGGGATTACTTCAGCCATTGGTTTGTTTCTCCTTAATGCGTCCATCTCTATCAACGAACAACATGCCTTCCGGCAATGCTTCTATCTGTTTTTCTAGTGGATCATTTGACTGTGCATGATTTCCCTTATAAGCATCTTGCCCATAGGCGGCTCGAACGAGCTCGTTTGTTGCTTCTGCACCACCAAAAAGAATTGCGCGCGTTGCTGCATTGGATTTATTGAAAGTGTCAATAACTGTTTTTAAAGATTTCTTCATTTGCTCTGCAGAAAGATCTTGATACAACGCCGCTACAGAGTTTTGCAATGCTTGCAATTCCATATTAGACAAATTCCCAAAGCCAGATGCGCCATTTGGTGAAAATGCTTTTGCTTTTCTCAAGGCATCAAGCCCGATACTTGCCTTCAATGAATCGAGCATATGCCCAAAATCTTTTGCCTTAGAATTAGGAAGGAACGACATTATAGAACCCGTGAAACCAACAACATGCGGGTGTTCCTCAACAATTTTTAGCAATTCTTTAGATGACGAGAGTATACGATTTGACCGGTCTGCTGTATCCAGAATTTGCATTTTCACTTGCTGTTCTTTACGCTCCTCCTCTTTCTGTTCTTGAATTAATTTATGTTCTGCACCACTGCCTGCAATTGGCATCGCACGTATACCATGAGGGGCATTTTCATCCTTAATAAGCATATAACCTGCTTCAGGCTTTGACAGCATGTTATCAGTATTTCCCCCTAATCCAGAAGCAGTGGAACGTTGTCCCCCTTGGACTGGGATAATTTTCCCTGTGCTTGTTGAGACTTGGAAAGTCATATCCTCAGGCAATCCCTGCTCTGCCTTTTCTTCTGATGTCAATGTTCTATAGCCTTCTTGAGGGCTTAACGTGTTGCCAATCACTTTCATGGCAAGATCTGGATATTGCACAAGGGCTTGTGCGTCTTTATCATCGTATCCTTTAGAGCGTAAAAACTCAAAAATTGGTCTATTTTGAGCACGTACATTATTGCCCTGCCGCATAACAAGCGCCGCATTTGAAAAGCTTTCTTGCGGTGTTTTTCCTGATGCTAACCCCGCAAAAAAATCCATGAGATGCTCGGAAAATTCTGATTTTCTAAAACGCTCCCATAAGCTACTTGGATTTGCTCCTGTCTGAACAAAGTTATCAAGTGACTTGATATAATCTGTTTTTTGTTCAAGATCACCACTTGCTTTTAAATGCTCCTCTTCTGGTAAGTGTGCATTCAAATGTTTTTCTTCTCCTATAGGTGCATCAAAAAGCTTTTCCTCATCATTTCCAGAATCGTTTTTCAAAGAGTTTTCCGCTATAGATTTCTCATTAAGTTGAGCAATATAATCCATCACATCTTTTTGCTGTCGCCCAGCTTCATCCCCATTAGACTGATCAATGTTCGCAACGAGTGGAGATTGAGGAATCATTGATGCAACACCTCCCTGATCTGAGAAGTCATACTTTTGTTGCTCTGGCGCCTCTTGTACCTTAACAGTATCCTTTGAAACATCCGGCAATGGAGGCATTTGGCGCTTTAAATCATCTGTAGACATAATCAATTCTGCTGGCGTTTTTTTCCCAGCTTGTTCTGTCCCTGCTTGAGAACCACGAATAAGCTCTGTAGGACTCAATTTTTGTGGAGTATTATCCCCATTGCTCACATCAAAAGAGTTTGTGCTAAAAGCAGCAAGTTCCAACGCTTTACGCTTTCTATAAGCTTTTTCACGCTCTAATGCATTTAATTCTTCTCGCCAAAACATCACTGCACCCTTTCCATCTCAAAGCCAAGCTTGCTATAATCCACATGCAAAAAACCTGTCGCCTTATGCAAGAAAACAGCTTCTGGCTTTGACTTCAAAACATCCTGTGCCATCACCCCGCGATAGCGCTCTGGGTGCCCCTTGTAGTTGTATTCATAGAGTTTATAGCCATTTCTCTGCCCAGCTTCTCTGATGTTTTCTTTTGCTCTGATATCACTAAGCCCAGCAAAAGTACCAAGGATAGTTCCAACATTTCCAACAATCTCCCACGGATTAGGTTTTGGCTGTGGAGTCAATGTCGTCATTTGTCCTGTTCGCGTTCCATAATTTCCAGCAACAGCCCCACCAGCTGCAAGCAACTTACTTAACTGGTCCCAATCAAGATTGTTCTGCTGCTCCCATTTTTGCCGCTCTTCATCTAATTGCCGTTGATGATTGGCATCAAGTACACTCCCTCCCGTCAACGCATTAAGATTTGCCTGACCTTGACCTTGAAAGAAATTATTGGCACCCGCCAACTGATTTTGGTTTGCTTGGTCAATGAGACTATTGGCATTCATCATGTTGTTGACATCTTGGTTATATTGCTGTGATAAAGCTTGTGTTGCTATGCCCCCCAATTCATCAGCCAAAACGCCCGTATGTGCACCAGAACCATAACGCCCCGCGCCTGCCAATGAACTATTAATAGAATTTGTTGCCTTATTTAATGTGTTTTGAAGCGCTTCATCAAAGTAAGGGTTATTGCCTATTTGTTGCCCTGAAGCCATGTTCTTTAAGTTTTGGCTTGTTGCATTTTGCCCTGTCGCTATTCCATTTAAAGTGTTGTTATCATAGTTATGCGTATTATTGCTAAGCCCATTAATCGCATTCTTTGTTTGATCACTTAAACCCGCAACACGCTGCCCGTCATAAACGGCTTTTCCGCTGCCTTGGTTATAAAAAGTCATGGCATCCTTAGCGGCATGTTCAAAAATACCTTTTGCCCATGCAGGGGGTTCATTTGTTTGCGTCGTGTTTTGGGTATTCTGGATTGGTTTAGAACTTTTTCCCATATTAAAGCTGCTTTCTATATTCTAAAAGATTAACGAGATATCCATGCGATTTAAGAGATTTTTCCCACCCTCGCCTGCCTATGATGACAAGCTCTTTTGCCCCTTTTTCCTTGTAATAAGCTTCAATCTGAGTGATAAGCTTTGTTAAGGGTGCTCCTCCCTTTCCACCAAGCGTGACAACAACCGCCCTTAATGCTCCAGTGACGAGTTCTTGTAACTGTGTTGTGACATGCGCCATAAAGTTTTCATGCGCATCAACGATAATCCAAAGAACTTTTTCTCCCTTCAAAATATCGTTTAAAATGGTCTCTGTATTATAATCATCAGGGAATTTTTGATTAAAATAAGCTATCGATTTTATGACATTGTCAAAATAGGGCGCCATTTGTTCAGCGCTCCATTTTTCTGTATTATAGATCTTAAAACTCATCTTACGCCCGCGGGTTTCAGCGTTACATCAAAGCCTGTTATATGTGTCCATGGCGTGCCTTCTGGTATTCTCAGACGCAAAGCGTGATAACGCGCCCGTGAGCGGATATTATACATCCCAATATTATAGCCGGCATAACGCTCTTTAGCCCAATTTAATTGGTTCTTGTTATCAATGATAAAAGCCGCCCCAACACTTAAAAAACCTTTTGTTGTATCCGCTTGAACAAAAGCCTCACTCATCAGGTTGATTTGCCTGCCCGTATCCCCCACAATTTGTGAAGCAATAACTGCTTCCATTGGAGGACCTGCAAAAAAACCAAATGTGTTGTCTGGCGTAAAAGCTCCTAAAACAGGCGCACCATTTTGCCACATCTTACTATCAAGAGAAGCTGGTAAATCTTTCAAGCTCTCTTGTACTTCGTCTAAGCCTTCTAATGTATAACCGGCTGCAAAGAGGGGAAATAAGAGAAGGTTTTGCCCCTTAATGACACTCCATATTTGCAAAAGCCAATCATAAACATAAATATGCATCCCTTCAGTGTTATCATTAATAGAAAAATAAACACGAGAATAGACCGGATCAATACATGCCCTCATCTCATCAATGGCAAAGTTATTGTAAAGTGTGAAGATAGTTTTATCGACTTTTCCAAAGCCAATAGGGAGCATTTCACCAGCACTGTTGATTTGATAAAAACCATCATCAGAGACAAAAAAAGTACAGTCTCCACGGCTTGCAATTGCTGTGCTGCTTTTAGCTCCTATTTTGTCTTTTATTTTTGCAAAACTGAAGATAATTTTAGAGCCTGGTACAAAGGTTGCGTGATAAATGGCGGAGCGCATAAAAATAAGTGGATTTGTTGATTCCGTAGACCCTTGAACATATTCTCCATCGGGAAAATCTTGATAATCGCAACTTTTCTCCCCAACTGTCCAATGTGTCGCATCATTCAAACCGGACCACTGAACACGGTTTGGCTTATCTGTTAATTGCATCAGGCAAACAAAATCACCCCACACACGCACAAGTCCAGCACGCGGGGGATTACCGCTCAAATCACAAAACCTTTCATCCGTTTTTAACGAAAGCATTTGTGGTGGGTCATTGCTATTAACAGCAATGATATGATCACCAAAGGAGGCAAAAGACCAAAGTGCAGTCTCATTGGCGTGATATTGTGTGTGAGGTTTGCTAATGTCTTTCCAGCCGCGCGTGCTGTTGTCATATTCATAAAGTTTTGTTGGTGCACCCACAATGATGCGCACACCACCCAATGAGCGCACAGCATAGACCCCCAAAATCACATCCGGAAAAAAATCTGAGACCGGCGCCACAATGGGAAACGGAATATACGAATTTGGTGCAGGTAAAACGTTCACAATCTCACTAGAATAACCACTATTAATAAATGCAACATCTGGTCTATACTCAGCAATAGGAATAAAGGTCATCAGAAATCCGTGTGTTGAATTTTTAACAAATTCTTGCGCCGTGATGTTTCAATTTGAAGCGCATCGAGCTGCTCTTGAAACATGGCAAAAGCTGCCGCTGCCATCTGTGGTTCTTTAATAATATTGGTATAAATTTCATATTTTGCACGCGTTTTGATCAGTTCATAGGCTTCTAAAAACCATATGGACGCTTCTTGTGCACTCTCAATATCTTTTATTCTTACAGGGTCAAGAATAAGCCTGATAGAATAAACGCGCTCTGGTGTTGGATACAAGACAAGCTTTTGTTCAAAATAAGCATAGCGTGTAGGCATGCCATGGCTACAATCATCCTCAAGATTCTCAATAACAAGAGGATCTACCTGCAAAAGCTTTGCTTTTCTGTGATTATCTTCATAAACGTAAGCATCAACAATGCGAACAGCCCCTGTTATAGAGGGATGTGCCTCGGCGCCATAACGGCTTTTGCCCTTTAGAGTGGTAAAAACAACTTCGCGGCTTTCATTGAAATAAAAAGGCAATCGTTCACAAAAGCGAATAGCCGAAAATATCGCCCTTTGCACTTGATCAACATACTCATCTGTTTGATCATCTATTTCATCCTGAATATCGTTTAACATCTGGATAAAATTTTTATCCCAAGGAGTAATGGTCTGTTTGTCTCCAATCGGACCACCTGTCTGTACTATTATTGTCATATCACCCTCTTCCAAATGTCTTGGGGCATCTTGTATAGGAGGGGGACGCAAGCAATAAACGCCCCCTTGCCTTTAACGATTAGTGTAAAACTCAACAATCACCTCAGCATCACCTTTGGTGCTTTTCTTGTCTCGTGTCATGTAAATCGTACTTTCAGCTTCTAATGGAACATCTCGTTCCTCCATAGGAAGGTACAAATTGCCATCGGTAGATTGCCGAAGCCCTACATCTCCATAATCATTACCATGAGGCTCTTTTCCAAATGTAGCTGTTACATCTTCAAAATCCTCCATGGGATAAGCTGTAATACTTTTTATAAAAGCCCCTCGGGGTAGAACGCCAATTTTTGTTATCAACCCTTGATCTGTACATTTAATACGCGCCCGTAAAAAACTAACCTGCTGCGTAGAGTTGTTGCGTCCTTGCAAAACAGGTGGCAATCCCTCATCTATTATGCCAACGGTTTCAACAGTCTCAACGGTCTCAACAGGTTCCTGTGTAATTAGCGATTTTTCTGCCATAATTGTCATCCTTTAATAATTAGCTTGCTTCGGCAAAAGAAGGGATAACAATCGTACCAAAGTCTTGTCCCCCTTGATCAGAATGCGGCAAGGTATAGCGTGACTTTTTCATGCCGATAATGGTTTTAGCTGCAACCCCAAATTCACGTTGATAATCAAACAGTTCTTCAACAAGTTTATAGCGTGTTCCCCCTTTCCCATCGCCTCCTGTTGCTCCATTGCCAACGCGTCCATAAGCCATGATAACACTTTGCGCACCAAGCAACACAGCACGACGAACAGAGGGAACAGGCTCTTGTGTCTTTGAATTGATACCATTGGGGACATGTTCAGCTTCACGTAAGATAACTCCATTATACATCCCCAGAGAGCCATCAAAAATTGGGTTCTTAGCTCCAGAGCCATCATAAGCTGCCTTGGTAATGTCTAACCATTGCCCGCTCTTTGTATTGGTACGCAATTGAGTTACCTGTGTTGGGTGGAGATACATCACATATGCCGATTTTCCATCAACACGAACCGGACGCAAACGTGGATTAGCAAGTTTTGCGCGTTCAACAGCCCGATCTATAAGATCTAATGTAAAAACATCATCTTTTGTAAGCTCTTCATCAGTCTTTTTCTTATTCGGACGAATAACACGCAATTTGCTTGGCTCTGATGGCGCGTTAAAACCATAATGCACCGGTTTAAGCGTTATGCTGCGCCCTTCAAAATGCATCCATGGTGCTGTATAGCCTGCAGCCTGAATGAAAAACATCATACTTAAACGGTCTGCATACCAATCAACCAACCCATCTTTTGCTTCCTTACGCAAATTAAAGGGAACACGTTGTTGATCAATAGAGCCTTCATATTTGATGCGCACAGCATGAGTAAGCTCGTTGATGCGCACCTTTTCATTCATAAATTGGAGGGCTTCTTCATTGCCTTCCAGCGTTTGTCCCTCGCTAACGCCATCCCCCATAAGTTGGACTCTTAATCCGCTCGTCACAGAGTCACCAGCGGATTTTCCTAGCACATCCAACACTTGGATAATGCTGTTTTTGCTCTCCCCCATCAGCGGTGCAATAGGCAACGCTTTTGAGGTCTCTGTGTTTAGCATCTTAGCCCAAACGCCAACGGCTAATGGGTCATTGAGCTTTACTTCTGTTACTGCCATTTCAATCAATGCCTTTCTTGGTTTTTAAAACTCGCCTTGCGGCACCCCCAAACGATAACAATCACTTGGTTCTCTCTGTTGCGTCACCACGCACATCTCACGCTCTGCTCATAATTTGTTCAAATTTTTTGGGATTTTTCTCAACCCATGCTGCAAATTCTGCTTCCGGCATGGAAAAAAGCGTTCTCACATCCATACCGCCTGTTGGAACTTGCCCGCCGCGCGCTGTAAGCGTCCGCGCTGCTTGAGAGCGCTCTTGAAGAGCTCCCACTTCGTTCTTAACGGGCGCGCCACTATAGCCAAAAGCTTTTGCTTTTTGCACAAGTACCTCAATTGGATTTATGCCGGCTTTCTGACACTGCTGGCATATTTGGCGCAATTCAGCACCAATTTGTTGTTGCCGTGCCACAGGATCTTTCCATTGTGGATAAAGGCTTGCTTGCGCTTGTAAGACACTGTCTGCTCTTTCATAGAGATAGTCCGTGATACTGTCTAAATCTGGATATTTATCTTGTACTTGCGCTTTGGCTTCCTCGAAATAATCCCCCAACTTTTGGCGTTCATATTCCTCTTGACTCATGCGCTCTTGGCTCTCTCTCATATGAGAAAACTCATCAAGCAATTTCTGTTGTTCTTGTACCTTATGACTAAGCCATGCAAAATGTGCTTTTGGGTCGTCTTCTAGGGAGGGAATATTTTCCTCACGGCGGCGCGTGATTTCTTCCTGCATTGCGGCATATTTTTGCGCAAGTTCAATAGCCAATTCACGCGCTTCAATGGCGCTTTGTTCTGCCTTTTGTCGTGCTTGCCGCTCTTGCTCTAGTTTATCAGATTCTATTACATCAGAATTTGGCTGCTCTTGAAGTGGTTCTACAGCTGGCTGTTCAGAACTTTCCTCTGCATCAAAAACTTCCTCAACTTGTTCTGGCTCGACCAACTCAACAGCATTATCACTGGCAAAATGTTCATCATAGATTGCTTGTTCTTCAGGCGTAAACTCTTCTTCCATATTCTGTCCCTTCAATGTGCTATTATATTTTTTGTCAAAACTCGATAGTGTTCCAACTGTGTCTGTAAAGCTTTGCGTTCTAAATCACGCTGCGCTATCTCATTTTTTGCCTGTTGAAGTTCGAGCTGCATGCGCGCTTGTTCTTGTTTCAAGAAAAGTTCGATATTTTTCTGCTGCAATGCCGCTTGTTTCTGCTGCGCATCAAGTTGATAGAGTGTGCTCTTTGCTTGCGCTTCTTGCTGTAAAACAGCAATCTTTGCTTGTTGCTCTAGAGTTAATTGCGCCCCTTGGCTTTGTTGCATCATCTGCTGTTGCTGTTGTTCTTGTTGTGCCTGCTGTGCTTTTGCCGTTAAATTTGCTACCAATGTTGCCGGTAGTGGGGAAAGCTTTAAAAGATCTGGAATCATCTCCGGTGTTAAGAACCCACCAAGCAATGGCAACATCTGCGTAATTGTCGCAAAAGTTTTCTCTTTTTCATTGGGGCTTGTCGGTGAATCATCAACAATAATGTCGTATTCAAGCGTTGTGACAGCTTCACGTGTTAATGGAACATACTGCGCATTCTCTTGTCCAGAAATACGCACCAAACGCCCATCAGAGAGATAATTCTGGATAAGATAAAGGATAATCTTTCCCTGCCTACACCGATAAAGCTTGAGATTATCAAACAGCCCCGCAAGCAAATTAAGCGTTGATTGCCGGCGTGTATTTTCCAGCACATTGGCTTGGTTGACCTCCCGTGTTCCGATAAACTCAGCCGATAACCCTGTTACATGCGTTATCGCTTCACGCGATTCATTAAACAGCTGGAAAAATCCATTGGGAAATTGTGCACTTGGCTTTGGTTGAATTTTCCCTCCTGTAAGCGCGCCATTTTTAA
This sequence comes from Bartonella sp. AP9QHHD, assembly GCF_042195625.1. NCBI lineage: Bacteria > Pseudomonadati > Pseudomonadota > Alphaproteobacteria > Hyphomicrobiales > Bartonellaceae > Bartonella > Bartonella sp. AP9QHHD. The sequence continues at coordinate 16,249 of NZ_JBHIOP010000059.1, forward strand.
CCCAAGTAATCGTATCCGTTCGCGCCCAGCTTTCCATGGCTTGGCGATCATCATCGAAAGCGTCTCGTTCTGCTATCAAGCCGCCCTTAGACTGGCTATTAAGGATATACATCACTTGGCTAAAATATTTATTCGACCATTTTTGTGGATCTTTTGCGGGGCGAACAATCCCGTAAAACTGGTTTTTAAGCTTATCCAGCGTGCCCGTGATACACTCCCACCCAAGTTGCCCATCAGGTGCTAATGGCTTATCGGGCTTTGCTAAAAGACGTCGTCCTAGAAAAGCGCGTCTCACCACTTTTTTATTAAAACACACCCCTTGTAATTGTGGCATTACCCTTTGAAGCTGTTCAAACTCCTGTTTGCTATAGTTGCGCATCTGTCCGGTTTGAAGATCAGGCGCCTTGTAAGTGGTCTCATATTCAAACCAACGGCATTCAACCAGCGTAACATAGCGTTTCCCAGAATACGGATCTGAGAGAGAAGTCGCATTGGAGTCATCTTGATACGCATCAAGCGACACATGAGAATCCTCAGAATCGGTTGTACTATCGATAGCCCAATCGGCGTTAAGATCTTCAACAGCAACATCAGGAAAAAGACTTTTAGCATCCTCAACGGATTTGCGATCAACATACCACATACGCTGTGCGTCAATGAGATTTGGTCTTACAGCATTGGCATCCCAAACCATTTTTAAGGGATCTAAACGTTGAACAGCAGGTATCCCTTCGGGATCTGTATCATAATCAAGCCGCGTATCTGTCCAGCCCATACCGCAAATAACCATATCCTGAAAAGCATCGGAATCGGCATATTCCGCCTCTGCCTCATCACGAAACCATTCTGCTGCTCCAGTAAGCAATTCATTGGGTATTGCCGCTCCCATTTGCCGTGGTTGAAACTGTACTTCGCGCTTATTATTACGCTCCGCCCCAACAATAGCATTCACAAGGGGTGCAATGCGGTTAAAAGTCATGACAGGACGGCGTTGCTCTTTTAAAACCGCAAGATCTTCCTCTGCCCATTGACGACCATTATAAAAATCAAAATCTTCACGCGCCTGTTCACGCCATTCATTAACATGTTCAATATCTTCTGCGTACCAAGACTTTAAACGCTTATAGAGTTCATATTCATCGAGGATTGGCGTTTTTTGAAAGTCTTGATCTAGAATGCCATCCATGATGCCGCTTCTCTTTCCATAGTGCAATAACGCTCTTGCTTGGGTTTGACACTGGGTGCTTCATAGACAATGCACATTAAACCAAAGGCATCCGCCCCATGGCTCGACCAATCATGCTCTGCACCCAAACCAATGCCGCGCTTCTCATCCCATTTCTCATGATACCAATTCAGTGCTTTGCGCCCTGCTACCGTCATCTCTTCATTAAACCAAACAGACGGCAAAATACGCCGCACCGCCTCTATACGCATCTTAACCGCCCCTGCCCCTTGATTAGGGATCACTTGCGTTTCAAAACCCGCATCATTTAAAGCACTCTCAAAACTCACATTGTGCACACGGTCTCTGGTCGCACCATCATGGGGCAAAACCATCAATGCCTTCTCATAACCATTTTGACGCAACCAACCGATATGTTCGGATAAAGGCTGTCCCTGTGCTTCGTAATA
>NZ_JBHIOP010000060.1:0-67212 GCF_042195625.1 Bartonella sp. AP9QHHD
ACTATACACTTTACTTTAGTGTCAAAATTATAATAATGACAACAAATATCAGAATGTATATAACAGTAAAAAGAGTCATATTAAAATGAAGTCGATCATTCTTATAATTTTGATTGCAAACCTTTTATCGGCTTGTGCATTAGCACCAAAGCTAAAACAGCCTAATGATAGGAACCGCGTGCCTATTAATAAAACAATCCCTGCCGAAATCAAGCGAGGAGACAGATGAAAACAAAACAAGCAAAACCAGTGAAAGCCGAACAACTTAGAAGTTATTATGAAGAAAGCCGTGGCTTAGAACGTGATCTTATCAATGAATTTATAAGGTCGCGCAGAACGGCATGGCGTGTTGCGAGTACTGTGGGTCTTTTTGGCTTATTCGGTATGATATGTGGAGTTGTTGGATTTTCTCAACCAGCTCCAACTCCCTTAGTATTGCGCGTTGATAATACGACGGGTGCAGTTGATGTTATCTCAATCATGCGTGAACACGAAGAAAGCTATGGTGAAGTTGTAGATAGATATTGGCTAAACCAATATGTACTTAACCGCGAAACTTACGACTACGATACTATTCAACTGAACTATGACACAACAGCACTTTTAAGTGCGGCATCTGTTCAACAAGAATATTATAAAATCTATGATGGAGAAAATGCACGGGACAAAGTGCTTTCCAACAAAGCACGTATTACAGTTAAAGTACGATCAATCCAGCCTAATGGACTCGGTCAAGCAACTGTACGTTTTACGACTCAGCAACTTGACAGCAACGGTGCTGCTACTGGACCAAAACAGCACCAAATTGCAACAATTGGTTACACCTATGTTGGTGCACCCATGAAATCATCTGATCGATTGCTTAACCCCCTTGGTTTTCAAGTAACAAGTTACCGTTCTGACCCAGAAATACTGTTGAATGATTAAGGAATTGATTGTTATGAAAAAACTTGCGTTCGTTGTTCTATTGTCTTCGTTTTCTTCTCTTTATACGGTACCTGTGCAGGCGCTCAAAAGTCCATCAAATTCACAATATGATCATCGCATTCGCTATATAACATATAACGAAGCCGATGTGGTTCAAATTGAAACAGTTCTTGGTGTGGCAACACATATTATTCTTGAAGAAGGTGAACAGTACATAACTCATGCCTTTGGCGATTCTGAAGCCTATGCCTTTGCTCATAAAGGGCGGCATATTTTTATTAAACCAAAAGCAGAACTTGCCAATACCAATCTCATCGTTGTAACCGACAAACGGAGTTATAAATTCCGACTACAATTTCGGAATGACCGTGCGGGATCAACATATGAATTGGCTTTCCATTATCCCGATTCAAACGATGAAAAGTCAGAAGAAAACAATCGGCGCCTTGCGATTGAACGTGGTTTTCACCAAAGCGTCAACGGCTATAATCTCAGTTATACCATGAGTGGTCACCAAGATATTGCTCCGATAAATGCTTGGGACAATGGGCGTATTACTTACTTTAAATTTCCCGCTAACATGGATATGCCATCGATTTATGTCGTAGATGCTGAAGGTAATGAAAGCTTAATACCACGCACCGTTATCGGCAGTTCTAATGATATTATCGCCGTTCATAAGGTCAATCCTAAATGGCTTATACGGCTTGGTAAACGCGCTCTAGCTGTTTTTAATGAAGCCTATGACCCCAATGGCGTACCAAACACAACAGGGACAGTATCTTCGGTGGTTTATCGTATCAATAAAGGAGGAAAATGATGTTTGACAATAAGGAAGGAGAGGGAAAAGGTACAAAACTGGACAACGTCGAACAAAAACATATTGAAGGTACCTATGGAGGGTCCGAACTAGGTTCTGAACGTCGTCCAACAATTCCAGGTACCCGTGCATTGTTAATGGTAGGACTTATTGTCATAGTAGCGATACCGATTGCCTTGACTTGGAAAGCTTTTAAAATGCGTAATACCGTGGAGGTTGAGGAAGAAAAACCACAACAAATAGTACAGCAAATTATACCAAACTATGTCCCTCGGATTATAGAAGAGCCAAAGATTGTAGAAGAAGCAGAAAAATCAACACAAACAGAAGATTCAAACTTGGATATTCCACCGGCATTGAGTAAACTTCTTCAAACAGCCATTCCTCCACATATGCTCCAAGATTCTGAAGAATTAGCACGCAAACGTATGCTCAGTTCTAGCCTTAACAACGGTGGTAGCGAAGGATCTACAGATACAAATAATAAAGCATCGAATAATGATAGAGGTAATGGCGTATTATTTGATAACCTTCAGCCCGTGCGTTTAGGTCAATCACATGCGATGCAACTTCGTAACCGTGACTTTTTGATTACACAAGGAACGCAAATAGATTGTACGTTAGAAACAAAAATCATTACATCACAACCCGGAATGACGACGTGTCATTTAACACGCGATATTTATTCCACGAGTGGACGTGTTGTTTTGCTTGACCGTGGTTCTAAAGTTGTTGGTTTTTACCAAAGTGGCATACAACAAGGACAAACGCGCGTGTTTGTGCAATGGTTACGCATTGAAACGCCTTCTGGTGTTGTTGTCAATCTTGACTCACCAGGCACAGGTCCTCTGGGTGAAGCGGGTATTGGTGGCTGGGTTGACAGACATTTTTGGGAACGATTTGGTAGTGCAATTATGGTAAGCATTATCGGTGATTTAGGAGAATGGGTAAGAGGAAAAGTTGGTAAAAGCAGCAAAGAAAATAAAGATAACTCACAAAATAAAGGAGCTCAGAATGCTGAATCTATAGCAATCGATGTTCTTCAAAATTCCATCAATATCACACCAACACTTTACAAAAACCAAGGCGAACGAGTAAATATTTTTGTTGCTCGTGATCTGGATTTCAGCGATGTCTACAGTCTCGTCACACGTTAACCCGATACAAAAAGATCAAGCAGTTTTTCAGCTTCTGCAACCGCTTGATTGTTTTTTAGAAGATCCCACGATCACTGAATTATCGATTTGCCGCCCCTGTGAAGTATGGACGAAAAGCTTTAAGGGTTGGCAACTACACAGCGTACCAGAGTTAACAACCACTTTTTTGCAAACGCTTATTACAGCTATTATCGTTTATAACGGTATGGCTCCCAGAAGTATTAATTATGTGCTCTTGCCTGGTGGACAACGTGGTACAATTATACAAACACCAGCTGTTGTTGATGGTGCTCTTTCCTTTGTAATTCGTAAACATTCTCTCATAGTTAAAACGTTAGAAGAACTCAAAGAAGAAGGGGCATTTGACGATTTTTCTGATGTAAGTTTTAATAAGCCTTCAGCAAAAGAAGCCAATAACTTGTTATCGAGGCAGGACTTCACACGGTTGGAACCATTTGAAGTTCAACTCTTACAAAGTAAACGTGAGGGAAAAATTCTTGAATTTTTGGAAGAATGCGTCCTTCACAAACGCAACATTATTATTGCAGGCAAAACAGGATCTGGTAAAACAACATTTGCTCGCTCTTTAATTGAAAAGGTCCCTGTAGAGGAGCGTATTATCACAATTGAAGATGTTCATGAGCTTTTTCTACCCAATCATCCCAATCATGTACATATGATTTATGGTAACAATGTAGGCCGTGTTTCAGCTGAAGAATGCCTAGATGCGTGTATGCGTCAGTCGCCTGACAGAATTTTTCTCGCTGAATTGCGAGGCAATGAAGCATGGGAATATCTCAATTCGCTCAACACTGGTCATCCCGGATCGATTACAACAACGCATGCTAACAGCGCTTTGCAGACATTTGAGCGATGTGCCACCTTGATTAAAAGATCAGAAATTGGCCGGCAACTCGAGTTAGAAATGATAAAAATCGTTCTCTATACAACAGTTGACGTAGTGTTGTTCTTTAAAGATAGAAAACTCTCTGAAGTCTTTTACGACCCGATTTTTGCTAAATCAAAAATCGCTTAAGGGGAGCTTCCTCTCTCGGTAATATGAAGCAAACAAAAATAGCCGTAACTAATTGTTACGGCTATTTATTTAACTTTTCCTATTCTCTTTGCTTCTCCGATGGATTTTCTACACTCTTCATGAGGAAAAAAGTTAATAGACAACAACTCTACGAGAAAACCAAATTATACATAAGGTTCTCTTTATTCTCTTGCCTTTGATCATTCTTTCCATTTACCTTTTGAAAAAGTATCTTTGATGCAAAAAAGAAAAAATAGCTGCAAAATAAATATTTAAACAAAAGAAAAGAATAAATTTTGATTCGCCTATCAATGAAAGCTTCGTAAAATAGGTACTTTCGATCATCACAAATAATTATCGTCATCAAGACCAAAACTTACCGTTTAAAAATTCTAAGCGCTATTTTCAAGTGATTAATAAATATGTTTTTTAACCAAACAATCTCCAAATACGGAAAACCTCATACGAAATAAATTATCATTTCGATTTAGCATCCATAAACCACGTTCTATTTGGTAATAAAAAGTATAGTAGTATATACGACGTCTTCTTCGGACGAAGAAAGATTCTTAACCTCCAGTTGTTCGTAAACAACCAAATTTCTCTTAAGAAAGCTTTGCTAACCATATCACGTGGCTTATGTCCCTCTCCTAAAGATGATATCCATAGACTACATAAGGTAAGCTCTACTCTGAATATTCCTGCTCTCTTCTCTGCACCACAAAAAGCAAAAATTCCTAAAAGAACAGATCTACAATCACTCTTCTTAAGATGCATCACATTGTCTTATAAAGAGTGTTCATTATTTTGCGTGTTGGATAAAAGATCTTAGTACCGTAGGATTCTCTCATTTCAAAGCTGTTTATTAACCAAAACCATGTCTCTTGCACATTATAAGTAAATAAAGCCGTATAGAATGAAACTGTACAAAAAAGCACTAAAAATGCCTTTTATAAACCATCCAAAATGCCAAAAATTGTCACAACATTGGGAGTTTGCAAAGTGTCTAATGGCGCCCAACTTGTTCTTTTATGAAGTGTAAAAATGGAGATGCTCTATAAATTTTATATTATTCATCGGGGCTTTACCATTATACCATCCACGAACTCTGTAGTGAAATAAGCTTAGGCACCTTAAAGAAAGGTTTCTTAAAAACAAGCGTGCAAATTGACAAGCAAAGTGTATTTGGTTCGGGGCGTTCTGTTTTACATAAGGGTTTTGATCTTATTAAAGAACGAGAGAAACAAAAGCGTGAAGCAATGCGTAATCTCTATTATTTAAAAGACATTACTCTAGATGCTTTTGAAAGTCGTAAAGCAGAATTAAAAAATGATGCTAAAAATGGAAACTGGTTTGCACCTTTACAGCTTCATATTCTCCTCAAATTAGGCGGCTGTATAGCAACTTTCAAAGATTACGTCAACAGAGATACATAATACTCTTAACTCCCATTTGATAAGTAAAAGCTGCAACAGCAAAAGCTCTTTTAGAAAAACAACGCCATAAAGTCATTAATAAACCGGCAATGAATTGGAGAAATGTTCCAGATTTTTATCAAACACTCTGCAAAGCAACAATAATGATACAACTGGCTTTGCATCTGCTTATTCTTACAGGTGTTCGTACCCATCTCTTGCATCAATTCGTGAAGATCAGATTGAAGAGGATATATGAACAATTCTTGGCTCGAGAATACGAACGGTCTGCGTGATACTACAGGAGATTTCACATGCCATTATGATCACAAATATTAAAAATTTTAAAATAAGCACGCTTGTTTTTTCGCAATGATTTCTGTTTTCTGTAACCGGTCGTAGTCCTTATTAATGTGAATTTCCTATCACAATATATAAGAGAGATTAGACTAAAAACCTGTCCACGTAGATTTCGCTCTAGTTTACGTAATTGGCTAACAGACTCCACCTATCACACCTCAAAGGACGAAGCCTCTTAACACGCCACTGATCTGCAAACAATCCGCCCCCTCACCTAGCAGATTTCACCTTCTAACCACTCTAATTACCACATCCTAAATAAGATAGTGTTTTACAGCACAACAGAATAAATACCAAAACAATGGCTGATTATACCGTTAATACTTGGACACCTCTCTTTCATGTTAAGAAATATCTTTTATGCTAAAAAATAAAATAAAAAACACTTTTACTGCTTAAATAACTTTCTTCAGCATATATACAAGAAAAAATGAAATCCCCTAACATAATAAATAAGACCTAAATCTAGAAATCTCTATTTTTTATAGATAAAAACATATAAAATAAAAACCCACGAAACTCATAAAAATACAACATGTTTTCTTTGATGATTGAATTCATTCAACTCAAACGAACCTATAAACATCCCTTGTACCACATTCGCAACACGTGTTCTTAGAATTCTCACTAGCCTTTTCTAAATTTTTAGAAAAAACTATAAATTTGATATTTTTTAAAAACGTCTTATTTGCTCTTTAGTGAATTTAAATCTATGATGTTACAATATTTTTAAATTACTACCCCCTTAACTATATAATCTATCTCTACAATAGAGAAGGATTTTACGTTCTCCATTTTTTGAGAACTATAAATTTTGTTTTTTAATGCGATTAACAATCCAATCTTTAAAATAAAAAATATGACCTTTAAATATATAATGATATTATCAAAAATTCCTAATCCTTGAATATTAGCAATGTTTTCGATATTACAATAAATGTGTCGTAAAATGACGAATTGTCATAATGATCACTCCTTTGTATTTCATTTAGATAATTTACATGCGTTATAATATTTGTATCAGCATTTATTTTTGTGCTATATTTATACAGAGTAATCATTTTTTATAAAAAATGATTACTTAAATCTGCATCAAAGTATAAATTATGATGCGAATTTAATAAAAATAAAAACACATGGCATATTGATTTTATTGTTTTTACATAGAACGCTATTTAAAGTATAGTTTACTCGAAAGACTAATGCCTTTTTAAAGGCAATAATAACTATACTAACCGCCTCATAGAAGCCAATAAATTTTTAGAGATTAAGCCTCAAAGAGGCACAAAAACATGCACAATTTTCTATTTTTCTTTTTACTGTTCGTTAATCGGTCAAATTTCAAAGATAATATTCAACTATGAGTTTTCTGCTCAGCCATTGCAAGGATTGCTTCTACAAGGATTGCTTAATTTTTTAGGGATTACTTCACTTTTAGAATGATTATAGCTACTGCACCCTCATAAGCAGCCGATCTTCTTTTAGAGATTTAATTGCTAAAAGGAGATACAATTTTTTCCACCTTACGCTTTATTTTGATCAATCAGTAAATTTTCAAAGGCGGCGTTCAACCATGAGTTTTTTAATTTCAGCAATCGCTTTCGCTGGATTTAATCCCTTTGGACAAGTTTGCGCACAATTCATAATCGTATGGCAACGATAAAGGCGGAAAGGATCTTCTAAATTATCAAGACGTTCACCACACATCTCATCACGTGAATCCGCAATCCAGCGATAAGCTTGAAGCAAAACAGCGGGCCCCAAATAACGATCACCGTTCCACCAATAACTTGGACATGAAGTCTGACAACACGCACACAAAATACATTCATAAAGGCCATCGATTTTTTGGCGATCGGAGTGACTTTGTAACCATTCTTTTGCAGGTTCAGGAGAAACTGTTTGCAACCAAGGCTCAATGACTCGGTGTTGTGCATAAAAACGCTTTAAATCAGGAACCAAATCTTTAACAACCGGCATGGAAGGCAACGGATAGACCTTAATGGGATGTTTTACATCATCCATCCCTTTGGTACAAGCTAATGTATTGGTTCCATCAATATTCATCGCACATGAACCACAGATGCCTTCACGGCATGATCGACGAAGTGTCAAAGTTGGATCAATATGGTTTTTAATAAACAAAAGCCCATCAAGAATCATAGGACCACAAGCAGAACGATCCACATAATAAGTATCTAAATGAGGATTTTCCTCATCATCAGGCGACCAACGATACACGTGAAATTCCGTCAGCTTTGTAGCACCTTCAGGTTTAGGCCAAACCTTTCCCGGTTTTACTTGAGAATTTTTGGGAAGCTTAATTTGTACCATATTTCATTCTCCCCTTAATAAACCCGTTTTTTAGGTGCAATGCGCTTTAAATCGATCCCACCATCAGCTTCAGATGTTAACGGGTCCACATGGACAGGTCGATATGATAATGTCACCTTACCCTCTTTTGACAAATGTGAAATCGTATGTTTACGCCAGTTTTTATCATCACGCTCTGGATAATCTTCACGAGCGTGAGCGCCACGGCTTTCTGAACGTGCTTCGGCAGAATGAACAGTCATGATTGCATTCGCCATAAGATTTTCAAGCTCTAATGTTTCAACCAAATCAGAATTCCATATCAGAGAACGATCTGTGACTTTGAGATCCGACAATTCCCCCCAGATTTTATTCATCCGTTGACATCCCTGTTTCAAAGAATCTTCTGTACGGAAGACTGCTGCGTCTTCTTGCATCGTGCGTTGCATTTTTTCACGCAATACAGCTGTTGGTATTGCCCCTTGTGCAAAACGTAAACGATCAAAACGCGCTATAATTTCGTCAACAGCTTCTTCATTGATGGGTGGAATTTCTGCATTCCGATCAATAACTTCACCCGCGCGAATGGCAGCAGCACGACCAAACACCACAAGATCAATTAATGAATTTGACCCCAAGCGGTTAGCTCCATGAACAGAAGCACATCCTGCTTCTCCTACCGCCATCAGCCCTGGTTGAATACGATCAGGCGAATCAGCCGTTGGATTGAGAACTTCCCCGTAGTAATTGGTAGGAATCCCACCCATATTATAATGAACCGTTGGCAAGATGGGGATAGGCTCTTTTGTTACATCCACCCCTGCAAATATCCGTGCTGATTCTGAAATCCCTGGTAAACGCTCATGCAAGATTGCAGGATCAATATGATTGAGAACCAAATGAATATGATCCTTCTTAGGTCCAACGCCACGCCCTTCACGAATTTCAAGTGTGATACAACGCGAAACCAAGTCACGTGAAGCCAAATCCTTAAAGGAAGGTGCATAACGCTCCATAAAGCGTTCACCTTCAGAATTGATTAAATAGCCTCCTTCACCACGAGCTCCTTCTGTAATTAAGCAGCCAGAACCGTAAATCCCTGTCGGATGGAATTGCACAAACTCCATATCCTGAAGTGGCAATCCAGCACGTGCGATCATTCCACCACCATCACCCGTACAGGTATGCGCCGATGTCGCAGAAAAATAAGCGCGTCCATAACCACCGGTTGCAAGAACAACCATTTTGGCAGAAAAACGATGTATTGTACCATCATCGAGATTCCATGCCACAACCCCCGTACAAACCCCATCCGTCATGATGAGATCGAGTGCAAAATATTCAATAAAAAATTGCGCATTATGCTTTAAGCTTTGTCCATAAAGCGTATGCAAAATGGCATGGCCTGTACGGTCAGCTGCTGCGCAAGTACGCTGAACAGGCGGACCTTCACCAAATTGTGTCGTATGTCCACCAAAAGGACGCTGATAAATTTTGCCTTCTTGCGTTCGCGAAAAAGGAACGCCATAATGTTCTAATTCATACACAGCAGCAGGAGCATTACGCACCAAATATTCCATTGCATCGGTATCGCCCAACCAATCAGAACCTTTCACGGTATCATATAAATGCCACTGCCAATTGTCAGGTCCCATATTTGAAAGCGATGCAGCAATTCCCCCTTGTGCTGCAACCGTATGTGAGCGCGTTGGAAAAACCTTCGTAATACAAGCTGTCTTTAATCCTTGTTCTGCCATACCCAGTGTCGCACGTAATCCTGCACCACCTGCCCCAACAACAACAACATCAAATTTATGATCTACAGTGCGATAAGGGGCGTTACCTGCTTTAGCACCCAGAGATGATCCTGTACCCGCCATACTTGTTTAACCCCCTAATGCAATTTTCAAAAGAGAAAAAATAATGATACCACCTATGAGAAAACAAAATAAAATATTTAACGTCAAAAAGAATATCCGAAAACCTTCACGTGGAATATAATCTTCAATCACTACCTGCATACCAAGTTTCATATGATAAAGGACCGAAAAAGTCATCAATCCCATCAAAATAGCAACAATAGGATGTGCAAGTCTTGCACGCACAATACTATAATCCTTTCCCACAAGCGAAAGAATAAGAACAATAAAAAATATCAAAAGTGGTAGATTGATAAACCCCGTCAAACGTTCTAGCCAAAAATGCTCTGTTCCTTCATGAGCACTGCCACGCCCCCGTACTTTTCCAAGTTCCGTTCGAAAATCTTTTTTCATGTCTCTTTTCTCCCCCAGCTAAACAACGGTATATCCAATAATCCAAATCGCAAAAGTAACAATAAGAGAAATAAACACTGTCGCCCAAGCAGTGACTGTTGCCTTTTCTTTTGCCAAAAGGCAAGGCTTCAGATCCCAAACAATGTGGCGAACACCACCAACCATGTGATGAACCCCTGCCAAAGTATAAAGAAACAAAATACACAATCCAAACCAAGAACTATAAATTTCGTAAACTGTTCTAAATGTCTCCTCGCCACACGCAATAGCAATTAACCAAACAGCAAGAAAAACCGTTCCAACATAAAGTGCCATACCCGTAATGCGGTGTGCAATGGACATGGCCATAGTAATTGTCCAACGATAAATACTTATATGAGGGGAACGAGGGCGCTCTTTTATCCTAGTTGTCTCTATCATAAAATATCCTGACCTGGTTTATCATAAAATATCCTGACCTGGTTTTTGCAACCGCAATGAACGAGAAAGTTCGCGCAAAACGACTAAACATACTCTCTCGTTTTTACTTGTTTGGCATCTCAAGATACCGATATTACAGGTCGGTTGTCTCAAATAACGGATTAAAGGTCACGCATAAAAAAACCGATTACTCTCCGGATATGATCCGCAAAACTCGCCTTAATCTAATACACTTTTATCTTCACGTCAAAGGTCTAAAATCTTTTCCAAATATAAACAGACATTTTTTCAGATTAAACTTATCCTTTTGAGTATTCACGATATATGCAATAGTCTCTTAAACTGCACCCATAATTAAGAATAAAAAGAGGAAAAATTGATAGATTGAACATTTTTATGTCCACTCCAAGCCTTTTAAAAGGCAAAACGAATCAAGAAAGACACAAATAAGCGGCATAAAAGCCGCTTTTGCATAAAGTTTAGCCGATATAATCTTTACTCAGAAACTTGCTTTTCAACATCTGTGCTGACAGATGCTGCTTCTACTTTCTCAACAACCTTTTCAGCTTTTTTCCGATAATCTCTCTTTTCAGCGATACGTGCAGCTTTACCTCTCAAGCCACGTAGATAATAGAGTTTTGCACGGCGCACTTTACCACGGCGCACCAGCTCAACACCTTCAATCAAAGGAGAATAAACAGGAAATACCCTCTCCACCCCTTCACCATAAGAAATCTTGCGTACTGTAAAGGTCTCATTCAACCCACCGCCTGAACGCGCAATACAGACACCTTCATAAGCCTGAACACGCGTCCGTGTACCTTCTGTCACACGCACCATAACACGGACTGTATCTCCTGGCTGAAATGCTGGAAATTGGCGCTTTTCTTCAATTTTTGCACATTGTTCAGCTTCAAGCTGTGCGATAATATTCATTTCTTTTATCCTTCATGTTCTTTATCGAACAGTCAGAGCGCTCAACTCTTACCAAAAAAGCCTTTATTAAGAATAAGGAGCTCTTTAGGCTATGTCTTACACAGGAGCGAATACACCATTCCTTCATTTTAATTTTGGAACTACAGAAAACCTTTTATAAAAAACTCTCTAAAAAGAGAGCCATGCAATACACCACCTTATCATATGAATCAAGTTTTCTGATGATTTTTATTATAACGCGCATAAAGATCAGGGCGACGTTGACGTGTTAACAATTCGGCTTGGCTTTGACGCCAATCTGCGATCGCTTTGTGATGACCTGAGAGCAATACAGGCGGAATACCCCGCCCTTCGAAAAGAGAAGGGCGGGTATATTGCGGATGTTCCAGCAAGTCATTTTCAAAACTTTCACACCTTGCAGAAGCTGCATTCCCCATCACTCCAGGCAGAAGACGTATAATAGCATCTAAGATAACCAATGCAGCTGTTTCACCCCCTGAAAGAATATAATCACCAATAGAGACTTCTTCTAGTTCTCGTGCCTCTATGACTCGCTCATCAACCCCTTCAAAACGTCCACAAACTAACGTTACACCCGTATCACGAGCCAAGCTATGCGCGTAAGCTTGGTCAAAAGGACGCCCACGTGGACTCATCAACAATCTTGGCGAATCCTGTGGACAGCAGTCAAGAGCAGCCGCCAATACATCCGCCCGCATTACCATACCAGCTCCCCCACCAGCAGGTTTATCATCAACGCTATGGTGTTTGTCTAAAGCAAAATCCCTAATCTGTACCGTCTCCAGTGACCAAATTCCACGCTCTAAAGCTTGCCCTGCTAAAGAATACCCTAAAAAACCAGGAAACATTTCAGGATAAAGGGTTAAAACGCGCGCCTGAAATTTCATTTTATTTCTTATCCTTATTTTCTTAAACAGACTCTTAATAGCAAAAATAGCACAAACAAGACTTTTAACGCTATAGCGTTAATCTGAGTCTTCTTGATCTGCGCCATATTTAATACGATCCTTCTAAATACTTGCACTAAAAAAGACTCTAAAAATTCAGGACTATTTCGAGATAAAGTGCTTACAATATCTGCTCAAAAGAGCATTTTTAATATTTTCACACATTCCACTTTTTATTGACGAAATTCATCTGTTGTTTTTTACCTTCATCTTTATTTTTAGATTCAAGCTATTTCCTTTTTATCATTGTCTCCCCCATCAATTAAACCAGCGGCCATGGGATCAACAACAAGAAAACCAGAATCCATACAAATTTCTGGTACCGCCGCCTTACTAAAGGGAATAAGAACTCTTTTACCTGTATTCAAACGTATTTCAAGCAAATCACCAGCCCCGAAATTAAAAAAACCACACACTTCACCTAAGATTTTCCCCCCACAATCTTGGACACACAAGCCTATTAAATCGACTTGATAAAACTCATCCTCCATCAAATCATCAATTAATTGATCACGCGTCACATAAAGGCGAATACCTTTTAAAGACTCAGCCGCATTACGATTTTCTACCCCTTTAAAACGTACAATCGCCTTATTTTTTTGTATGCGAAGAGTTACAATTTCATAAGAACGCCCCATATCATCATAAAGAGTGCTGTAAAACTTGAAACGCTGTGGCTCAGCACTTAGAATTTTAACAAAAACATCTCCTTTTATACCATGAGGCATACCAATAATGGCAAGATAGACTTTATTTTTAAGCTTTTCTTTATTATACTTCATGCAAAAATATTATCTCTCAAAAATGAACCCTTCAATCTTATAGTTTTCTATTCAATCTTGTTGCCATATGAGACAATCTTCTAAAAGACCTTTCTTGGTAACAAAAAACAAATTAATAAAGGAGAAAGTCTTATGGCAAATATTATGCTATTTTACAAAGATATCACACCAATCAACAAAATTTCCCATAAAAATCTAAAATTTGCTCCTCCAACTGATATGTCTTTTGCCAAGGATACTCATTGGGTTCCTTTAGCAAGTACTGAATATTTTCAAGCAGCGCTAGACTATCCTATTTTATTTATGTGCGCCGAAGATGAACAAAAAAAACGGCACTACACATCCGCAGCTCTTGTCGGTCTTTCTAATGACGAAAATGACTATATCGCTTCTGATAAAAGTTGGAAAAACAATACTTATGTTCCAGCTTTTGTCCGTCGCTATCCTTTTGTTTTGGCACAAATTAGCAATGAAAAAGAACTTTCTGTCTGCTTTGATCAACAGTCCGGTATGTTTAATGAAGTTGCAGGAACAGAACTTTTTAATTCCGATGGCTCTATTTCTCCTTTTATGGAAGAACGTATTCGCTTTCTTGAAAGTTTTAAAATCGCTATGGAGAAAACCTCTGAGTTTATTGATGCTCTTGTAGAAATGGATCTTCTAAGCCAAAAATCCATCAATGTGAAAAACGATAAAGGTCTCTCAGCGCAATTGGAACATTTTTGGGTTGTTGATGAAGAAAAATTGAATAAATTATCAGCAAGCCAACTTGCCAAACTTCATAAAAATGGCTTTTTAGGATTAATTTTTGCGCATTTGATGTCAACACACAATCTTGTGAAAATACTCTCTCTCAAAGGTGAAAAGCAACTTATCAATCGTGAAGAGCAACCCCAAAACAAGAATGGTCATTCTAACGATGAAAAATCTAAAAAGAAAGAAACTCTCAACTAGATAATGCCCATCAAAAACGACAAGAGAAAAGATGAAAATATTCCTCTCATTCCAGCAGACCATGCAATTTTAAACGCAAGGAAAAATTGGTTAGAGTGTCTTACCCAAACACGTCGTATGTCAGCACAAACAGTGCAAGCCTATGAACGTGATACGCGGCAATTTTTGTCTTTTCTCTGTCAACACTTAAGCCATACACCAACCCTTACAGATCTTGCTCATTTACGCATCAGTGACTTGCGTGCTTATCTTGCTTATCGGCGTACAAACAATGTAAGTGCGCGCTCTTTAAGCCGCGGAGTAGCAGGCATCCGTTCTTTTTTCAAATACTTATCACGTGAAGGAATCGTCAATGTTCCCGCAGCTCAACTTATCCGAAGCCCCAAACACCCCAAATTGCTCCCAAAACCTTTAGCGATAAAATCAGCACTTCACATAGTCAAACAAGAAAATCAACTGGAAAATGAACCTTGGATTAGCGCTCGTAATGCTGCTGTCCTCATGCTTCTTTATGGCTGTGGAATGCGAATATCAGAAGCCTTAAGCCTCACACCAGAACAATTTTCTGATCCTAAAAAAACAAGTTTATTTATAACAGGAAAAGGCGGCAAAACACGCCTTGTTCCTCTCATCAAAATTGTTTACGAAGCTGTACAAAATTATCTCAAATGTTGCCCATATCCTTTATTGGATAACCAACCCATATTTCGTGGGGCGCGAGGCGGTCCCCTACAGCCTGCCATTATTCAAAAAGCTGTCCGTAATTTACGTGCAAGCCTTGGTTTACCAGAAACTGCAACGCCTCATACACTGCGCCATTCTTTTGCCACCCATCTTTTATCACGGGGGGGAGATTTGCGCACGATTCAAGAACTTCTTGGGCACGCTAGTCTTTCCACCACACAAATCTATACCCACGTCGATACAGACCATTTGTTAAAAATCTATCAAAAGGCCCATCCCCGTTCCTAAAAACGTCTCATCAAAAAATTAGAGTGTTTCAACCTCAAGTGCCAAAGCATGAACACAAGTAGCTAACTCTTCTTGTAAAACTTTATAAATCGCTCGATGTATTTCTACGCGTGTCATATTAGAAAAAGAAGAAGATAAAATTTTCACTCGAAAATGTGTTTCTCCTTTACCATCAAAAGCATGTTCATTATGAGGATGCCCCTCATGAAGATGACTTTCGTTAATCACTTCAAGCTTTTGCGGATGAAAAGCATCCTGAAGCTTTCTCTGAATTATTGTTTCTATAAACATTTTTCATTCCTCAAACAAAATGAACGTGCAAAGATACACCTTTTTCATAATAGAATAAGTGTGAAAACAAATTTTTCAAAAGTCAATTCTTGTAAAATTAATCAATTTTGCATAAACCAATAATATGACAATAACATCTAAATTATTCGATTCAATTCGCATAAGCTCAAATAAAAAACAAAAAGCTGAGCCAGAAGCACAACAGTGTCAGTGGGAAGGTTGTGAAAAAACAGGGTCCCATAAAGCACCAGCAGGTCGAAATCACGAAGGACAATATTTATATTTTTGTATTGAACACGTACGCGCCTATAATAAAAATTTTAATTACTTCTCTGGTCTTAGCAATAAAGATATCGCAAAATTTCAAAAGGATGCTCTCACAGGACATCGTCCGACATGGCCTACAGATCTGAGCAATGGTACATCGAAAAAAACAGCCGCGAATTATGCAAAGATTCGCTCTGGAACAGCTGCCTATCAAAATCGCATGCGCGATCCCTTCACGCTTTTTACTGGGCAGCATTCAAACAATAAGTTCTCACGAAAATTAAAGCCCTTAGAAGCAAAAGCTTTTGATACACTGGGACTACAGGCAAACGCTTCAGCAGAAGACATCAAAATGAAATATAAAGAGTTGGTAAAAAAGCACCATCCTGATTCCAATGGTGGTAATCGTGCTTCAGAAGAGCGCTTTCGTGATGTTTTACATGCTTACAATTTGCTAAAAAAGTCTGGTTTGTGCTGAAAACATGCGCTTATATGAGTCTATTTTCATTTAGACCATCATTATTTGCGCAAAATGTTACTTTTTTTGCAAAACATTATAGAATACGTAAAAAAATCTTTCTTCAATATCTAAGGCTCTCATTATAGAGCATTGCATAAATACTTTAACTCTTGTATCGTTTCTAATGAATAAATAGCGTCCTCTCCCTTCCAGAAACATAATGACAAATCTTACCGTTGAAAATTTGCCCGATATTACACTTTGTGCTCGCGATCTATTTCATATTGAAACAGATCTGAAAGTCCCTGCTTTTAGCACAAAAAGTCCCCATGTTCCTGATATCGATCCTGATTATCTTTTTGATCAGCAAACAACTTTAGCGATTCTCGCAGGTTTTACCTTTAACCGCCGTGTAATGGTTTCTGGCTATCACGGTACAGGGAAATCAACGCATATTGAACAAGTTGCTGCACGTCTTAACTGGCCTTGTCTTCGCATTAATCTCGATAGTCATGTAAGTCGTATCGATCTTGTAGGAAAAGATGCTATCGTTTTAAAAGATGGCTTACAAATCACTGAATTTAAAGAGGGCATTTTGCCATGGGCTTATCAAAATAATATTGCTCTTGTTTTCGACGAATATGATGCGGGGCGTCCCGATGTTATGTTTGTCATCCAACGCGTTCTTGAAACCTCTGGAAAACTAAGCTTACTTGATCAAAGCCGTGTCATCTCTCCACACCCAGCATTTCGTCTTTTTGCAACGGCAAACACCATTGGTCTTGGTGATACAACCGGTCTCTATCATGGTACCCAACAGATCAATCAAGCTCAAATGGACCGCTGGTCTATTGTTACGATACTCAATTATTTACCCCATGATAAAGAGGTTAATATCATTTGTTCAAAGGTCAAATCTTTTCAAACGGCTGAGGGAAAAAAGACAATTTCACAAATGGTTCATGTTGCTGATATGGTACGCCAATCTTTTATCAATGGAGATCTTTCAACTGTCATGAGTCCACGTACCGTCATTACTTGGGCAGAAAATACAACAATTTTTCAAGATGTCGGCTTTGCCTTCCGATTAACCTTTCTCAATAAATGTGATGAACTCGAACGTGCCACTGTTGCAGAATTTTATCAACGCGCCTTTGGACAAGAGCTTCCCGAATCACTCATTCATGGTGTTTCGCCTTAAGGAATCTGTCACTCATGGCTACCGATATTGGCGACAACAAAAATCCGGCAAAAGATTCTTCCAACAACACTCTTAATGCTGAAGCTTTTAAAAAAGCACTTTCCACCTGTATGCGTGCGATTGCAGGCACAAACAACCTTGAAGTTTCCTTTAGTCATAACCGACCATCTTTAAGCGAAAGTTGCGCGCGTTTACCAGAATTACCTCAATACGCAACGAATAAAGACATCACTATTACCCGCGGACTAGGTGATTCCATGGCTCTGCGCAAAGCATGGCATGACAACCGCATTCACATGCAATTTTCTCCACTAGAATCAGAAGCACGTGCTGTCTTTGATGCCCTCGAACAAACACGTGTTGAAGCAATTGGTACTTTAGCCATGGAGGGACTTGCAAAAAATCTTGATGTCATGCTCGCCGATAAATACAAAAGAGCCCATTATCATAAAATTAGCAACCAAAGTGAAGCCCCCATCCAAGAAGCGATTGCACTTTTATTGCGTGAAAAAATAACAAAGCGCGCAGCTCCAAGAGAAGCGGGTTCTGTCTTAGAATTGTGGCGTAAAGAACTCGAACAAAAAGCAGCATCACAACTCAATGAACTCC
This sequence comes from Bartonella sp. AP9QHHD, assembly GCF_042195625.1. Classification (NCBI taxonomy): domain Bacteria; kingdom Pseudomonadati; phylum Pseudomonadota; class Alphaproteobacteria; order Hyphomicrobiales; family Bartonellaceae; genus Bartonella; species Bartonella sp. AP9QHHD. Next base: position 18,162 of record NZ_JBHIOP010000060.1, read on the forward strand.
CACATCATATTTACAACCAACAAGCTTTTGCACAGATTGTTCGCCAAATGCTTGTTACACTCAAAATGACAGTGCAACAAGCTGAAGCTTCTAACAGTGAAAACAATAAAAAATTAAAAAATGCGTGTGAACCTCAAGACCAAAGAGAAGAAGAGAGTAAAAACAAAAAACACGCTCAAAGTGAAGAACAAACCAGCACTGAACAAGAAAGTGATGTGCAAGATGATGGAAAAACACAAGCGACACAATCAAACAACAATGATCAAGCTGACGGCGAGCAAAAAAATGGACCTTGGCAAGAAAAGCCGAGCAAACCCAAACACCTTTTTTCTGATTCGGAACAAATGCAAAGACTTGGCAATTATAAAATCTTCACCCGTCAATTTGATGAAATTTTGGAAGCAACAGATTTTTGTTCTGAAAACGAGTTAGATCACTTACGCCGTTATCTTGATAAGCAAATCAATCATCTGCAAAACATCGTTGGACGTTTAGCAAACCGTCTCCAGCGCCGCTTGATGGCGCAACAAAATCGCAACTGGAACTTTGACCTTGAAGAAGGATATCTTGATACAACACGGCTTCCACGTCTAATTATTGACCCCATGCAACCCCTTTCTTTTAAAATGGAAAGCAACACCCAATTTCGGGACACAGTTGTTTCACTCCTCATTGATAATTCTGGCTCAATGCGCGGACGCCCCATTAGCGTTGCTGCAAGTTGTGCTGATATTTTGGCACAAACTCTTGAACGTTGTGGTGTCAAAGTTGAAATTTTAGGTTTTACCACCAAAACTTGGAAAGGGGGAAAATCGCGCGAACAATGGCTTACCCAAAACAAACTCCATAATCCTGGACGCCTCAATGATTTATGCCATATCATCTATAAAAGTGCTGATACCCCATGGCGTCGCGCACGACGCAATTTAGGTTTAATGATGCAAGAAGGATTATTAAAAGAAAATATCGACGGAGAAGCTTTAATTTGGGCTCATCAACGCCTTTTATCACGGCGTGAACAACGTCGTATCCTCATGGTCATTTCTGATGGCGCTCCTGTTGACGATTCGACACTATCGGTCAACTCCAGCAATTATTTAGAAAAACACTTACGCGCAGTGATTCAAGAAATCCAAACACACTCCCCTATTGAACTCATTGCCATTGGAATTGGTCATGACGTCACACGTTATTACCAACGTGCTGTAACAATTATGAATGCTGAAGAACTTGCCGACGCCATAACAAAACAATTAGAAATACTTTTTAGTGATAAAAGAACTCATATTCATAAGAAATAAACCTGCCTTGAATCAGCAACGATTACATTTAAAAAATTATTTCTATCATTAAACCATTGGAATTTGATGGCTAACAACCTGAGAAGATAATCCCACAAATTGAATATCGAATTTTAAAGAAGCTTCTACTTTACTGGATGCATTATGAGCTCTAAAAGAAATGCTCCAACCATCTTCAAAAATTGTAATGAGTTTGTTTTTACTTTCTGGTTATATTGCGACTGATAAAGTTTTGCTTAGAACTTTCCATTTACGACCATATCCCAGAGTACCATTCAAATTCAAAGACTGAATAATCACCCATTTTTGTCTCGATCTTGTGTTATTTCATTATATTGAAATACACGTATATAGAAAAATATCTCCACTAGACATAGCTCTAAAATGCTGCTCTCACAGAAAATATAATACCTAAACTTTCACCTTCAGTAATACAAAAAGATAAAAGTTGTATTTATTATACGAAAAAAAAGAGGATATTTTAAACACTAAGAATTTCTTTATAAAAGAATCGGCATAAATGGATTCATAGCAATTTTTCGGCAAAAATTGCTAAAGCAAGCGAAAGCCAACCTGTCCCCTAACCTTCCCAAAACAGTACTCACCACGGGTGATCTATCAACATAAGCTCCCATCTCATGGATAAAAGAAAAAATCTTTACTCACATAAAATATAAGAAAAACACGAAAAAAAATATTACTTCATTCACGAAAAAGAACACACCATTATATATCTTATCCGCACTCCTACATTCTTCCTTGCTTCCAAGCTTATTTCACAACAGCGCCCATATATGGCATAATGCAAAATCCAGAATCATCCTTTACTTTACAAGCTACAAGCCAAAAGCAGAATCCTACTTTCAAGTTTCCAATGTTTTTAAGATAAATCAATATACTTTCAGCGCCTAATATTGCACTTTTATTGCATTAAAGCTCTTCATAAGAAGTATTTCTTTCTCAAATGACGTTGTCCGCACGCCAATTCCTCTTATAACATAGGCAAGCAAATGATTTTTATTAACTCAATATAAGAATATTTAAAACGCGTAAAATTTTATGATATTGGGCTCTTTCACTCAAATGAAAAATATAAGTTATCATTTTAAATCAATCTATTAATAAACATCAGTTGCAATTTCTGTCACATTGAATCATTTGTAAAAGCATATTTAGCCCCTTCTCAAACAAATGACTTTATCTTTTCCTCACAAGAGAATTTTGAAATAAAAAAGCGTTTTGTGTTGGAGTTCTTACTTAAGTTGGTAAATGATAAAGTATCCATTATAACTAACGTGTCACACCAAGCATAGCGTACAATTTTCTTGGCTTCAGGAAAACAAAAAGACAAAAATCCTTATTTGTGACAAACAAAAGAGGAATCATCTTTTGAATGACATTGATAAAGAGGAAGCTTTACGATGTTAAGAATTGTCCCATAAGGAATCAACATCAACAGACTCATAATAATTTTTACCGAAAAATCACCAAAAGCAAGCGATAGCCAAACTGGCATGCCTATCCCTCCCAAAACAGTACTCTCCACCAGTGAACTATCTGCATACCCTGTTATCTTATCAAAAACAGCAAACGAGCTAGAAAAAGCAAGAGCAAAAAACAGCACTGTATCCAAAGCTGAACCAACCAACGCTGCTGCTAAAGGTGCTTTCCACCATGTTTTACGTCGCAAAGGAGTAAAAACCACAATATCAAGGAGTTGCCCAAATAAAAATGCAAAACTAGAAGCAAGTGCAAGCCGTGGTGTCGCCAATATCCAAGAAACAAAGACACCCGTAAAAAAACCAGCATAAACCACACGCCGCGCAGCAGATGGACCATAAAAACGATTGGTCAAATCATTGATTAGAAAAGCAAATGGATAGGTAAAAGCCCCGTAAGTCAACAGCTCATTCAAATCAAACCAATAGACAGGATATTGAACTAAAATATTAGAAGCCGTGACAGCAAGGCACATTGCAAAAATAGAAAAAACAACATACCTTTTCTTTTGCTGTTCTAATAAAAGACCGCTTGAAGACATTTTTTTAACCTGGGATATGGAACCAATAAAATGAAACGATCAACCTGCAAAAAACTTAACTTCTAGAACAGAAAACCGAAATCAAAGCATTAATAAACCAAAAAGAATGGCGCTAACAATTATGCTGCCTGTTCAGCCTTTTGCTCACCTTCTTGCTCAGCTTTTTTCTTAATGATTTGGCGTTTTAGCAAACGCGCACGTTGCGACAACTCTTTATCGTCTGCTTTAATCAAAAAACCATCAAGACCACCGCGGTGCTCAACAGAACGCAATGCATTTGCTGAAATACGCAAGCGATAACTTTGCTGTAACACCTCTGAAATCAATGTCACATTGCAAAGATTTGGTAAAAAACGACGCCGAGTCTTATTATTCGCATGGCTAACATTATTACCATACAGAACCGTCTTCCCTGTCAATTCACATGCACGAGACATAAACTTCACCCTTAAACTCTAAGAAACTTTCAAATCCCCATACCCAAAAGACACAATGAACGCAAAACACGCGCAATGCAACCTTGAACGGGCATCATTGGGAAGTTTCTTTCTAATAGGGGGTCGACAACAAAAGGTCAAGTCTTTTATAAAACCTTTTTCATCTCTTGTTGGCTCATTTTTCATCTTTTTCCTCAATAAGGCGTGCAAATTCTGCCAAAAAGCGTACAAAATGTTTCTTTTAATATACACCATGTTAGAATGAAAGCTTATTGTCCTGAAAGGAAATATAAATCATGAGTAAACAAGAGTCCCCCATGACAAAGCTTCAAGAAAATCCTAACCGTTTTTCTTCTTTTTTGTTTGGAACTTTATGTGTTTGTTTTTTTCTTCTCTTCAGCGCATTAGGTATATGGCAAGTACAACGGTTAAACTGGAAAACAAATCTTATCACCAGTACCAATCAGCGCATTCATTTACCCCCCATAAAAGCCCCTCCAAAAAATCAATGGTCAGATGTTACTTTTGAAAAATATGAATATCAACCTGTTATTATCACAGGAAAATTTTTAACAGATAAAAATATTTTAGTCACGGCTGCCGCTCAAAATACTACAGGCTATTGGGTTTTGACTCCCTTACAAACTGCTGATAATATACTGATCTTTATCAACCGTGGCTTTATCCCCATGGATGAACGTAACAATTTTCAAAACACAGAGCAATCGCATACAAATGCCTTATCTCAGCAAAATTCTACCACGGACACAGAACAAACAACGATTATAGGTTTATTACGCATGAGTGAAAAAAATGGATTTTTCCCGCGTAAAAATAATCCTGACAAAAATTTATGGTATACGCGCGATCTCCCCGCTATGGCACAAAAACTTGGTTTGTCCACTGTTGCCCCTTATTTCATTGATGCCAGAAAAACATCTCCACAAGCAAAACTTCCCGTCGTTGGTCTTACGATTATCCATTTTCGAAATAATCATCTCGTTTATGCAATCACGTGGTTTATTTTAGCTGCTGGTGTATTAGGAGGTTTTCTTTTTCTGCTACGGCAAAAAAACTAAAAAAAAAAATACCTCTTCCATCTCAAGTAACAAAAATTTTTAGAATCTTGAAAACTGATAAAGAGAATAAAATCTACCAACTTGCGCCTTTGTTAAATTAAAGATCACAGGCATACAATGAACTTTATACCATCCACAAAAGATTTACGCGACACTCTTTAAAAAATCATCATAAAACGAGGGTTTATTCATTAAAAATGTAATGCCCAAAAATGTGAAGCAATGCATTATCTCCACTCTATAAAAAATTCACTCTTAAAAAACATTGTCATAAACGCTTTTGAAAAATATAAAGTTAAATTTAAAAATGATAGGAAAGATGAGCACTCATTTTTGCCTTTATAATTTTATATTCTTGCTTCATTAGATTATTTCCCATTTCAGAGATTACTCCAATTTATATACGCAATACTTTCGCCTTTTATATACGCAATACTTTCGCCTTCATCTAGTATAAAGGCTAATATAGCAGAGAACATACGGATGCATTTTTTGTTTCAAAACTGCTATGAAGATGAGATATTGAGTTATAAGCAACAAAAAAATATTTAATGTCTCAATGAGACTTTTATACCTATCACCACACCTCAAATGAGAGGTTTTTACAGGATAATAGAAAAAGGTGAATCATCCTATATTCTAAAAAGACAGTTTATCCTTTCAGTGTATTTTGCTAAAGGCTTATGCTATAAACGTATAAGCGTGTTTTACTAGAATTTTAACTCTTTCATTTTTAAGGCTTCTGTTATGGGTGTTGTTGCCAAAAATTTTCCCATACCTGATCTTCATCGGGTTCGTCGTGTTCTCTTTTCTGTGTCTGATAAAACGGGTGTGGTTGCTTTTGCACAAGCCCTTCATGCTACTTACAATGTTGAATTAATTTCAACAGGAGGAACAGCAAAAACCCTCATAGCAGCTGGTTTACCCGTAAAAGATGTTGCTGAAGTTACCGGATTTCCTGAAATAATGGATGGGCGTGTAAAAACACTCCATCCTTTGATTCATGGTGCTTTGTTAGGGGTAAGAGAAGATCCTAACCATAGGGAAGCTATGGAAAAGAACAGCATTCATGGAATTGATCTTTTAGTGGTGAATCTTTACCCTTTTGAAGAGACGATCCTTTCGGGAGCTGATGGGCAAACGACTCTTGAAAATATTGATATCGGTGGACCGGCGATGATTCGCGCTGCGGCAAAAAATTATGCTTATACCGGTGTTGTAACAGCGATAAAAGATTATGATTCGATTCTAGCTGAATTAAAGCAGCATAATGGATGTTTAAGCTTATCTATGCGTCATCAGCTAGCAATGCGCGCTTATGCACACACCGCTGCCTATGATACGGCAATAGCATCGTGGTTTGCACGGGATTTAAAAATTGAAACTCCATCATGGCAGAGTTTTTCCGGTCATCTTGAAAGTGTTATGCGCTATGGGGAAAATCCACATCAACAGGCAGCATTTTATCGCAATAATGAAAAACGTTTTGGTATTGCAACAGCAAAACTTTTACAAGGCAAAGCGCTTTCTTATAACAATCTGAATGATACAGATGCAGCCTTTGAACTTGTGGCAGAATTTGATCCGCAAAAAACCGCTGCTGTCGCTCTTATTAAACATGCCAATCCTTGTGGTGTTGCGGAAGGAGAAAATTTGAAAGACGCTTATTTGAAAGCTCTTATGTGTGATAATGTATCGGCATTTGGTGGAATTGTTGCTTTAAATCAAACCCTTGATGAGGAATGTGCTGAAGAAATTGTTAAAATTTTCACAGAAGTGATTATTGCTCCTGATGCCACAATGGCGGCACGTGAAATTATTGCCAAGAAAAAAAATCTTCGTTTGCTCATTACAGGTGGAGTTCCTGATCCACGCTGTGGAGGACTTCTTGCGAAAACACTTGCAGGAGGCATTTTAGTACAATCACGTGATAACGTGGTAGTCGATGATCTTAAATTGCAAGTAGTGACAAAGCGGGCACCAACTCAAGATGAAATGCGTGATCTTCAATTTGCTTTTCGTGTAGCAAAGCACGTTAAATCAAATGCTATTGTGTACGCGAAAAATAGCGCAACAGTTGGAATTGGAGCCGGACAAATGAGCCGCATCGATTCAGCAAAAATTGCTGCAAGTAAAGCAGCAGAAAGTGCGCAAAGAGCAGGCTTAACAGAAACTCTCACAAAAGGATCTGTTGTTGCATCAGATGCATTTTTTCCTTTTGCTGATGGTTTATTAGCAGCAGCTGAAGCAGGAGCAACAGCAGTTATTCAACCAGGAGGCTCCATGCGTGATGAAGAAGTTATCGCCGCTGCTGATGCACAGGGGTTAGCGATGGTTTTTACAGGAACACGTCACTTCCGCCATTAATAATTTTGCTGCTTTTCTTTTCGTATGAGACAAATGTTTCAAGGAATTTTTCATAATTATCGTATGACTATTGATAACTGTTGAAATGGAAGCAGTTATTCAATCCAAAGAAGCTACACGTGAAGAAGTTTATCACCGCAGAAAATGCACATAATTTAGCCAATGCACATAATTTAGCCATTGGTTAGGGATAAGATGTTCTTGTTGATATTTTTAATGGTTACCCTTTCGCATGAGGAAAATGTTAAAGGGACATTATCTTGTATGTAGATGCATACCTGCTATGATATTATAACACAACTCTTTTTAGTAATATACTCTATTCTTAAACTAAAGAGTGTAATGAAAAGTTTGAGTAGGGGATATGAATATTCTACGTTTTTATAGTAATTGGCGCCGTTATCGTCGAACCGTTAATGCGTTAAGTCGTCTTTCAACATATGAACTCAACGATCTTGGAATTTGTCGAGGTGATATTGATTCAATTGCACGACGTTATTCGCGTAGATCTTTATGAAAGTTGTTTGAGATATTTGAGAGAATGCTTTGCTATGAAAAAGCGCGCATTTTGTGGTTTGTTATTATAACTTCATTTTTAGTATAATAACAAAGAGCAGAAGAGTTATTTTTCTCGGCCATTGTTATGTATTGTTTCTCGAATTTTCAATGCTTCTGTGATGTACAACATTTGATTTGTAATAATAATTTAGCGTTATTCATTTAAATTAGAACCCCGAATACCGTAAGATTCTCTCATTTCAAATCTGTGTATGTTGAATCAACAAAAACCATTCGCCTGCACGTTACAAGCGGGGAGAGCTGTATGGATAAAAGCTATTAAGAAAAGGCTAAAAATGCCTCTTATGAACCATCTCTAGTGCCAAGAACTGTTACAAACATTGGGCACTGATAAATAGTGTGATAGTGCCGAACTGCTCCTTCATAAGCATAAAGATGGGGGGTGCTTAATGGATTTACCGTTATACCCATCACGGGCATCGTCGCAAAATAGGCTTGGAAGCATTAAGGGATTTTTCTTTAAAATAAGTCCGTGAATATACAATACAATAGCGCTCTGTTTTTCGTGAAGAGCGTAATCCTATTAATGCAACTCTCTCAGAGAGAAATATTGATCCCAACAGCACACTTAAAAACTTATAGAAGATAAGCAACGGCTTAATTTTCTCTCCATATCTTTAAAGGATCAAAATCCTTAACTAGTACTCATCTGTCAACAATGGTCTTTCAAAAAACCTTTTTTCTGGAGCCAATCCCTTTTAGCATCACCTCATGAGATTCTATGAGCAAACCTTGCCTAAAAACATCCAACCCATACTCTAACAAAACTCTTCATGTATAAAATTGATATGATCTTCAAATTTTGAGAATATTACCACAATAAACAATAATGTTTTGCGACACGCAAAATAAAACGCAATATACTATGGGTTGGAACAATGTTCTAATTTTTTATTAAACGCTTTACGGATAAAACGCCAACGAACTTTTTCCTGAAATGCAGGACGAAAATATAAAACAATCTGTTGTGTCCGTTGTGGACCTGTTAATTCTGCAAAATCAATCGAATCTTCAAGACAAATATCTGCGTCAGGCGATATAAAATACCATATTTGTTCACTCTTCACGTTCTCGTTCTTTACGGCTAAACACACACGTTTGCCATCATAGTTAACTTCAACTTGTGGATGAAGATGAAACCGAACAGCAACATAATTTTGTTCATTTTGCACACTCTTGTGTCTCTTTCTCCCTTTATTTGGCATAAAAAAGCGATCAAAACCTTCGATCGTATCTCCATTTGTCGCCAAAATAAGACCACGCTCATGAATAAGATTAAAGGGTCGCACATAACCATTATGACTCGCAATAAAACCTGTCTTCTCTGAATCCTCTATACGGCACACTTGAACATCTGTTGGTCCATCAAACAAAAATGGCGCGCCATTTTTCTTTTTATGATAAAAAGCACCCACTGAACAATCATTAAGCGTAGCTGTTGAATGTGCTGCAGTAACACGCCCTAAATGTCGATACTCTTCCCGCCCATCAGGATTAACACCGGCATTGATAATAAAACGGTGCCCTTGTGAAGACATTTCAAAAGACAAACACCCCGAACAAGCCTGCTGTGCTACAGAGCGAGGTGGAAACTTTCCTGTATCTGCAAGCACTGTTGTTTGATTGGCTTTTAAGCGCTGAAATCCTGAATAACGGGCATAACTAAAAGGATGACCTCCTGTTTCATCAAGCTCCAAAAGTGATGATAACCGTTCCGATACAAGGGGACCAACCCCATTAAAATGGGCCAACGTTTGATCCTCATGGATAAAGAATCGTAAAGCTGGCAACATACGCTCAACAGAATCAATCAAAATACGGGGTGCTGTTTCATTGCTACGCATAAAAAGATGCCGTAACGACAATAAATCCGATAACAAATTCAGCAAAATAACAGGACTACGGGAAATATGCCCACCATCAACTAGGATTTGACGGGAAAGCTCCTCTATAAGTGTGGTTTGTACCTTTTTTTTCACTGCCGCTGAAACAGGCAAAGCAAGAGATGCGAATGTCAAAGCCACTGCTGCTTGTAAACGTTGATCATTGTGCTCCATACTACAAACTGTTACGCGCAAATAACGAAATTGCAAACCAAGTGCACGTAAAAAGCGTTTTTCAAACCGTTCACTTGCCCCTTCTAACAACATTTTCGAATGACAAATCCATGAAATCAAGCGCCGCGCCACAACAGGATCACTCCAAGCAAGCCCTTTTACCTTCTTACCAGCATGGTCAAACCAGTCTTCTAAAAGAGAGCGTGCATGTGCAGAAGCTAAATCACTTCCTGCTGCCTCCATATGGCGCAACCAATGAAAATCATGTAGAGCCGCTTCCCATTCTAGCGTTGGTGGAACCAATGAAAACGGCGAAACAGCACCAGAATGAACAATGTGACCAGCAAAAGCAAAACGACCATGATAAAATTCATGCGCCATCATCGGATCAGCTACATGCAAATCCATGGGATGCGCTAAAATTTTATGAGGACGAAACCCTGAAAATCGCCAACGAAACAATGGTCCAACCCATAAACGCCGCATAACATTCTGTATCGTATCGATACAGGCTGCCACTTTTACCTGAGGAGCTTTTACCGCAACCGCCAAAATTTCATCTCCATTTATGCTGAATCAAATACAATTTCGACCATTTTTGTAAATGAAGCGTTAATTAAGCAATTTTTCGTAAGCGCGCAGCGAAAAAACCATCCATTCCTAAAAATACGGTTTTCTCAGCATCAAAATTTTTATGACAAAAATCCGCAGGCGTTGTCCGTAACATCCCCCCACAAAGCAAATGTTCCAGTGCTCCCATTTCCTCTGGATAAATAGGGTCTAAAACAATGTCATTGCGTATCGATAAAATTTTCTCAATAAGATCTTCACCTTCTTCTCTTGCCAATGAACAATTGGAAAAAACAATCCGCCCCCCCTCCTTCACCAAAGAAATTGCTGCGACAAGCAAATCATATTGCAACGCCGCTAACTTGACGATATCTTCCCTCGATTTCGTCCATAAAATATCTGGATGACGACGGATTGTTCCTGTAGAAGAACAAGGAGCATCAAGAAGAACCGCATCAAAAAGCTGTGTTGAATGGAAATTTTTCACATCGCCCTGCCAAATATGAACTGAAAAATGAAGCCGTTCCATATTTTCTTTTAAACGCTTTATGCGGTTAGCAGAAAGCTCAATTGCAGTCACCTCAGCCCCTTGCAAAGCCAATTGTGCTGTTTTTCCTCCAGGGCTCGCACAAAGATCAGCAACGCGTTTACCCTCAATACTCCCAAGTAAACAAGCAGGCAAAGCTGCTGCAAAATCTTGGACCCACCAAGACCCTTCACGATAGCCTGGTAAATCAGAAACAGAACACTCCAGACGCTTCAATCGAACAGAACCATTGGGCAATACCACACCGCCAAGCCTTTCAGCCCATCCACCACTATCAGATTTCACTGTCAAATCGAAAGGAGGTTCCACACTTTGAATTGCGATAATCTGATGTACCTTTTCTGTTCCATAAGCTGATATTAAAAGCTGTCCAAACCACGCTGGCACACCTTCAATGGTAGGAACTTGTTGGCGTAAAGGCTCTGCCTCACGTGCAACATTGCGCAAAAGAGCATTCACCACCCCTGAAAAACGGCGCATTCGAGGATCAAGTTTCGCCACACGCACAGCTAAATCAATAGCCGCATGATCGGGAATATCAAGATAAAGAATTTGTGCAACACTGATATGCAAAAGATGCTGAAGTGAAAGTGCTTGTGAAGGCAAAGGACGCGCCAAAAAGCGTGAGAGAGCCGCCATAATCTGCCCTCGATGACGCAATGAAGCTGTTAAAATAGCCCGACATAACAAACGATCTCGTTGTGAAAGCTTCAAATATTGTGGATGTCCGTGTTCATTATCCGTCAAACCAGACAGAGGCGTGTACTTATCAACTACCGCCCCCAAAAGACGCACACACACCTGTCGAACAGCTAATCCTGGAACATTTTTTTCAGACACATGCCCCGCTTTTTTGTGTTTCAAAACACCACCTTTATATCACAGTTTTCTCAAGAGCTCTCTCAATAATTCTATGAACGAGATCTTTTTGAATTTTCATAACGAAGCCAAGAAGGACGTTTTGTAACACGCTGAAAAGAACTGTTTTCTTGCTCACCTAATGCATGAGCCTGACCACTATGAAAATCTCCATAGTTCATCCCGCTGCTTTTTTCATGTATAGCGTCTTCTTTATTCCATCCCACACTTTTGGCAAGAGCCCCTTTCATCTCTTCTGCTTGCTGATAAAGAGCAGCGATACGATTTGCAGTTGCTGGATGTGTCGAAAAAAGACTATCCGCTCCCTCACCGCTCAAAGGATTAATAATAAACAGATGCGCGGTTGCTGGATTATGCTCTGCTTCTTCATTATATACCCCACGTCCTCCATCAGCAATCTTACGCAATGCCGAAGCCAACCATAAAGGATTACCACATATTTCAGCCCCTCTACGATCCGCAGCATATTCCCGTGTACGGCTAATCGCCATTTGCACCAGCATCGCTGCAAAAGGCGCCACGAGCAATGCAATAAATCCTCCAATTGCCCCAGCGCCATGAGAATCTTCTGAAGAATTACGCTGTCCTCCCATAAAGAAAGCAAAATTACCAAGCATCGAAATTGCCCCTGCAATCGTTGCGGTTAGAGTCATTGTTAACGTATCACGATGCTCAATATGTGCGAGCTCATGCGCCATAACGCCGGCAATTTCCTCAGCGCTTAACCGCTCTAACAACCCAGTACTTGCAGCAACAGCTGCATTTTGCGGATTACGTCCCGTCGCAAAAGCATTTGGCTGTGCATTCTCAATAACATAAACCTTTGGTTGAGGAAGAGAAGCTTTTTTAGCTAAATCGCTTACAATCTTATAATAAACTGGTGCTGAATGCTGATCAACTTCACGCGCCCCGTACATGCGTAAAACGATTTTATCTGAATTCCAATAAGAAAAAAAGTTTAAACCACTTGCCATCAAAAGAGCAATGACCATGCCACCGCCCCCTCCAACAAGATAACCAACTCCCATAAAGAGAGCAGTTAAAAAAGCCAAAAGCATAGCTGTACGCATTATATTCATTACTCAAAAAACTCCATGATAAAAGTCAATCAATACTATATGATGGTGTTTTCTTTCTGCTTCTTCAATGGAATAGGTGTAAAATGAATAAAAAAGATGAGAAAACAAGCAAAAAAAATGCAACTGTCGTTAAACAGCAATCTCTTTCTCCCGCAGCACAACGCGCCCTTAAAGAAGCTGAAGAAAGACGAAAACGCGCAGCAAAAAAGGAACAACCTTTAGAAAACGGCGGACGCGGCGGCAAAGACCCTTCCCGCTATGGAGACTGGGAAATTAAAGGCCGCGCCATTGATTTTTAAAACCATTGATTTAAAAAAAAACGGCGCAATTTAAACAAGCAGCTTTTTAATGAAAATCCGTTTTTGATAGACAAAAACGGATAATATTTATTTTTCTAAAGCTTTTAAAACACATTGATTAAACAACCATGCTTCTTATGCTGAAGCAGATTCTGCTTCAGCCGCTGCCGCTGCTTCTTCTGCTGCTTGCTTTGCTGCTGCTATACGTTCTTGTGCTTTTTTACCCGGTTCACCTTTATGTGGATTATTACGAGTTGGACGCTTTTTCAAGCCAGCTGCATCTAAAAACCGTAAAACGCGATCTGTTGGTTGAGCCCCTTGCCCAAGCCAATATTGGATACGTTCTTCATTAAGTTTCACCCTCGGTCCATCTTTAGGCAACATTGGATCCCATGCACCAACACGTTCAAGAAACCGCCCATCGCGCGGACTACGAACATCTGCAACGACGATATGATAGTAAGGACGTTTTTTTGAACCTCCACGGGACAAACGAATTTTCAATGCCATATTTTATCTCCTATTGTCAGCTCTGGCTTTCGTTTAAATTGACTTTTTTTATTTTTTGCTCTTCAGCAATAACTTCATGATGACTCACAACTTCTTTAATAATAAATTTTAAAAATCTTTCAGCAAAATCAGGATCAAGATCACTATCCATAGCCAATTGCCGCAAACGCGCTACCTGATATTGCTCACGCAGAGGATCTACTTTAGGCAAATCATAACGCGCTTTTAAGCGCCCAACAGCTTTCGTACAACGAAACCGCTCTGCTAAGATATGAATCAAGGTTGCATCAAAATTATCAATGGATGCTCGTAAATGTGCCAATTCGTTTAATACTGTTTCCTGCATTATATTCCTTTCCCTCTTTACATCTTATTTTTTCTTAGGATGCTGAGGAAAATTTCCCCCATCGACAATGCCATTGGAAAGACCAGGAAATGTAGGTCCACGCTTAGGAAGTCCGGGCAAGAGCTTCCCTCCATTACCATTTTCAATTTGCTTTTGAAGCATTGAGAATTGCTTTGGATCCAATCCCGACAAATCCGGCATAGCTGGAGAATCCCCTCCCAAGTTTCCCATACCACCCAAACCCATTTTGGAACCAAGGCCTCCCAACATTTTTCCCATAAAACCACTTTTTCCTTTACCACCCATGGCTTTCATCATATCAGCCATTTGGCGATACATCTTCAAAAGTTTATTAATATCAGCCGCTGTCGTACCAGACCCCTTAGCAATTCGTTGTTTGCGGCTATGTTTTAAAAGCTCTGGATTCGCCCGCTCTTTGGGTGTCATAGATGAAATAATGGCCAATTGACGATCAAACAAACGATCATCAAACCCCGCAGCCGCAATCTGCTCTTTGACCTTCCCCATTCCTGGCAACATGCCCATAATACCGCCCATTCCACCCAGTTTTTTCATTTTCTGCAACTGTTCTGCAAGATCATTCAGATCAAATTTTCCAGCTTGCATTTTTTTTGCAAAAGCAGCAGCTTTCTCGTGATCCATTGTTTCAGCAGCTTTTTCAACCAAAGAAACAATATCCCCCATTCCGAGAATACGATCAGCAATACGACTGGGATGAAATTCTTCTAAAGCATCTATTTTTTCACCAGTTCCAATTGCTTTAATTGGTTTACCTGTAACAGCACGCATAGAAAGAGCAGCGCCACCACGCCCATCACTATCCATCCGTGTTAAAATAATCCCCGTAATCCCTACACGCTCATCAAAAGAACGAGCAAGATGAACGGCATCTTGCCCCGTCAAACTATCAGCCACCAACATAATCTCATGAGGAAGGGAACATGCTTTAATTTCAGCCAATTCGAGCATCAAAGCTTCATCAATATGATTACGTCCTGCTGTGTCAAGAAGAAGCACGTCATAACCACCCAATTTAGCAGCCTGTACGGCACGTGATGCAATATCAACAGGCAGCTGACCCGCAATAATAGGCAAGCTTGCAAGTTTTGCCTGTTCTCCCAATTGGCGCAATTGCTCCTGTGCAGCGGGACGGCGTGTATCTAATGACGCCATGAGAACTTTTTTATTGTGCTTATCAGTAAAACGTTTTGCAAGCTTTGCTGTTGTAGTTGTTTTTCCAGAACCTTGCAAACCAGTCATCATGATAACAACTGGAGCTGGTGCATTTAAATCACTCAGAACGCTTTCATTTCCAAGAATATGAACCAATTCATCATGAACAATTTTAACCACCATTTGGCCTGGTTTAATTGATTTAACGATTTCGGCCCCAACAGCTTTTTCCCGAACTCTATCGGTAAAAGAGCGCACAACATCAAGAGCAACATCAGCTTCCAATAAAGCGCGACGAATTTCACGCAGCGCCTCTACAACATCCTGATCCGATAAAGCGCCACGTCCCGTCAAATGAGACAGGATAGAACCAAGTCGCTCTTGCAAGGATTCAAACATCATTTACCTCATTGTTGCATAACAAACAAACCAAAATAGCATCCGAGAACGCATCGCGCCGTCGGATGTTGACCTCTGAGATCTCTTTATACCCTTAAACTGGGGTCTCAGTCGGTGGCTCCAAGTTAATTTTGTCACTGAAAGCTTGCTCCTTCAAACAATAAAACCCCAGCTTTGTCAAGTTTTATCATAAAATATCTTTTTATACGAAGAAATAAAAACAACAAATACTATACTTCAAAACTTTCAACTTCAACACGCATAAAACAACCTGTTTCCTGTTCCATGCTCCATAATTTTCCGCTAGAGATATCAAACCAAACCCCATGCAATGTCAAAAAACCTTGATCTTTGCGAAGCTTTATCCACGGAAACGTCTCTAAATTTCTCAACGAATGGCGAATAGAAAGCTGCTCTAATGCCGTCTGTTTTTCTGGCCAAGACAACGACTTATTATTCAAAACGATTTCTGCTGCTGGTGCTAAGAGACTTATCCATTGACCGATAAAATCATTTGATAATAAAGATTTATATGTCTCATTAAGAGCAGTACGAATGCCTCCACAATGGGCATGACCAAAAACGACAATATGTCTCACCTCAAGCAATTGCACAGCATATTCAAGAGCTGCTGATGTTGCGTGATATTGGTCATCAGGAGAAAAAGGAGGAACCACATTGGCCACGTTGCGCAGGGTGAAAATTTCCCCTGGCTTAGCATCAAAAATCATTTCTGGTACTGCACGCGAATCACAACAAGCAATGACCAAAACTTCAGGTTTCTGCCCCTCAATCGCCAATTGCTGATAATCTGCTATTTTATATAAAAAATGATTGTTTATAAAGTTTTGGTAACCACTTAAAAGTCTTTCTGGTAAATGCGCCATTCTCTCTTTACTTTTGCTTATTTTTTTACTTTTATTTTGTATATTTAAAAAAACAAACTATTAACATACAAAAATACTAAAAGTGCCCTTTCCTTGAAGCAAAATATTTCTTTAAAGTACAAAATATTACTAAAAAATAGCAAAAACAAACTCATTCTTTCCAAATAAAGAGCTATTTTCTTTAGAAAGAAGGTGTTACAGTATATAAAAAATATAATGGTCTGCTTTTAATAAAGACCCCTTAAGAGCAAAAAGGGAGAGTGAATGTGTTGCAACAAAAAAAAACAGAGACAAAAAACACCCAAGATAAAATAGAACAAATCCTTTTTGCCCAAACCGATAAAGAAGATATTGCTTATTACGAAAATGAAGAACTTCAAAAAGCCACAGCCATCGCGGTAAAAGCTTTTAATCTCCATCAGACGGGAAAAAATACCATCTGCTTTGAGCAAAATTTAACCCGTAGTAACAGACCTATAACCGTTATCACGCTTGTCAATGATAACAAACCCTTCCTTCTCGATTCTATTTTAAATGTTTTTAATCAACACAAAAACCATATCTATTTGATTGCACACCCCATTATTGATTGTGCTTCTGGAAAACGCATCAGTCTGATGCAAATTCACATCGAGTCATTAAACAAACAGCAAATACAAAAACTTGAAAATGAACTCACCTTAGTTCTTGAACAGGTTAATGCTGCTGTACAAGACTGGAAACCTATGCTTGAAGAAGTTGAAAAGCAGATTCATGCCTACCAAATAAGTCTTCCCCCACACTACAAACAAGAAGGCGAAAAAGCTATTGAATTTCTTCACTGGCTAATGGATGATAATTTCATTTTCCTTGGTATGCGCACTTACAACTTCATCAAAGACCAAAAACCCCTAAAATCCTTTACAGCGAGTAATATTGAGCTTGGTATACTCACGGATGCTTCTATTCATATTGTTGACGATAAAAGCATGAAAGAACCTCCTCAAGAAGTTTTATCCTTCATGGAAAGCGATAATCTGTTTATCGTGACAAAAGCGAACAGCCGCTCCAAAATTCACCGTTCTGTTTGGCTCGATTATATTGGTCTTAAAATCTTTGATAAAGAAAACCAACTCTGTGGAGAATTACGCATTGTAGGGCTTTTTACCTCCTCAGCTTATACACGTTCTATTTTGCAAATTCCTTTCTTAAAAGAAAAAGCCCGAACTATTATTCAACGTCTTGGACACAATCACGCCGATTATTCAGGTAAAGCACTCATCAGTGCTTTAGAAACCTATCCAAGAGATGAAATGTTTCGCTCTGATGTTGATACATTGACAGAAAACACTAAGCTTATTCTACAATTAGATGAGCGCCCACGTTTACGAGTTCTTGCCCACACTGATTCTTTTGGACGCTTTGTTTCTATCCTTGTCTACGTACCGCGTGACCAATATAGCAGCAGCCTGCGTGAAAAAGTTGGCGAACATTTTGTTGAGCTTTATAAAGGTGACTTTTTTGAATCTTATCCGCTATTTTTGGAAAGCCCCCTTATACGTGTCTATTATATCATCCATCGCAAAGGAAACGAAACTGTTCCCCTTCATGAGCGCTCCACACTTGAACAACATGTACGTTCGATTGCACGAAGTTGGGAAGACAGGGTTCAAGCCATCGCTCTTAACAAGAAAATAACAGAGCAACAAACACGTCTAGCCAGTGAATTCCCCAACAGCTATCGTGATTTATTTTCAGCTGAAGACGCTATTAACGATGCCGGACATATTCTAAGTCTTCATGATGAAAAGCCCCTTTTCGTGATCTTTTATCACGCACAAAACAAAGAAAAACAGTGCATTTCTCTTCGGCTTTTTCACCGCCATGAAGCACTTGCCCTTTCCAAACGTGTACCACTCCTTGAAAATATGGGGTTTCGCGTTATTGCTGAACAAACCCTTGAATTACCAGATGGCAATGGGCGCTCTGTGTATCTTCATGATATGCAGCTAGAAAGTACTTTCCAACGCTGTATCAATTTTGAAAAAGACGGTCAAAAACACGCCGAAACCTTTGAAGCCATTTGGGCACAAAATGCTGATAATGACGGCTTTAATGCTCTCACCCAAACAGCTGAGCTTGATTGGCATGAAATTGTTATTTTGCGCCATTATGGGCGCTATCTCCAACAAGCTGGAATTCCTTATTCGCAAGATCGCGTTGCCCAAACTTTAAATGCTTATCCTGACATTACCCAAGATCTTTATGCTTTATTTCATTTAAAATTTCATCAAAGCCATACAGAAAAAGAACGAAAAAAAAACCAACAAGTTATTCAAAAGCGCATTGAAGAAAAATTACGGAAAGTCTCTGGTTTAGACGATGATCTCATTTTACGCCGTTATTGTAACCTTATCGAGGCGAGTTTACGAACGAATGCCTTTACGACTCTTCCTGATGGAAGTCCACGGCGTATTTTAGCCACCAAATTAAATCCACGCCAGATTGAAGGTTTGCCTGAACCGCGCCCTTACCGAGAAATTTTTGTTTATGGACCAGAAGTTGAAGGGGTCCATTTGCGTTTTGGACCTATCGCTCGTGGCGGCATTCGTTGGTCTGACCGTGCATTAGATTACCGCACCGAAGTGCTTAGCTTAGTCAAAGCCCAACAAGTTAAAAATGCGGTTATCGTTCCTGCAGGTGCAAAAGGTGGATTCTATCCCCATCGGCTTCCCCAAACAAATGACCGTGCTGTCATCATAGAAGCAGCACGACAAGCTTATACAGACTTTATAACAGCTTTGCTCTCCATTACAGACAATCTGATTAACGGCAAAATAAGTTCTCCCCACAATGTCATCTGTCATGATAACCCTGATCCCTATTTTGTTGTTGCAGCGGACAAAGGAACAGCAACTTTTTCTGATACAGCCAACGCCATCAGCCAAGCAAACCACTTTTGGCTTGATGATGCTTTTGCCTCTGGAGGTTCAGCAGGTTACGACCACAAAGACATTGGTATTACAGCTAAAGGTGCATGGGAAGCCGTCAAAAGACATTTTAGAGAGTCATTTAATCACGATATTCAAACAACGCCCTTCACCTGTGTCGGTGTTGGCGATATGTCTGGTGATGTCTTTGGCAATGGAATGCTGCTTTCCAAACAAACAAAATTGATTGCCGCTTTTGATCACCGCGATATCTTTATTGATCCAGATCCGAACATAGATGAAAGCTATGCAGAGCGTACGCGTCTCTTCAGACTACCTCGCTCAAGCTGGCAGGATTACGATAAAACCAAATTATCAAAGGGCGGTGGTATCTTCTCACGAAAAGAAAAAACCATTACCCTCTCACCTGAAGCAGCACAAGCCATTGGTTTCGAAAAACAAACAGGAACACCCTTTGAAATTATCTCTGCTCTTCTCAAAGCCCCTGTTGATCTTTTATGGTTCGGTGGCATTGGTACTTATATCCGTGCTGCAACAGAAAATGATACCCAAGTAGGTGATCGCGCAAATGATGCAATACGCATTACCGGAGAACAAGTGCGTGCAAAAATTATTGGTGAAGGAGCTAATCTTGGTGTTACACAACGTGGACGGATTGAATATGTCTTAAATGGTGGTCGATGCAATACGGATGCCATTGACAATTCTGCTGGTGTGAATTGTTCTGATATTGAGGTCAATCTCAAAATTGTTCTTGCATCAGCACTACGTGCCAAAACGTTAACTCGCGAAGAACGCAATAAGCTCTTGAAAAAAATGACGCCTCAAGTCGAGCAACTCGTCTTACGCAACAATTATCTACAACCTCTTGCGCTTTCTTTGGCGGAAAACCAGAGCACTGCTGATTTGCCCTATCAAATACGCTTTATGCACGATTTGGAACAAAAAAAGCTTCTAGATCGCAGAGTTGAAATACTCCCTGATGAGCAAATTTTACGACAAAGAACAACCCAAGGCAAAGGTCTTCTCCGTCCAGAACTCGCCGTTATTTTTGCCTATGCTAAATTGACCTTAAAAGAAGAAATTGCTAATAGCCCCATTGTTGATGATCACTATTTCAATACAGCCTTGCTGAACTATTTTCCAACCCAAATTCAAGAAAATTTTAAGAAGGAAGTTATTAACCATCAATTGCGTCGTAATATTATCGCAACGCTGATTGCCAACGATATTGTAAATCGTGGAGGCCCCACTTTTGTTAATAGACTACATGATGCAACAGAACAAAAGACTGAAAATATTATTCGCGTTTTCATTGCCATCCGCGATGGTTTCGAAATTCCTCAATTGTCTGAGCAAATTGATAAGCTTGATAATAAAATACCCGGTCTTGTCCAAAATAAATTCTACGCAACAATGACCCCAATGCTCTTTGAAACAACCAATTGGGGTTTGCACAACATAGATCTCTCACGTCCATTAGAAGAAATTGTAAAAACAATAAAACAAGCCCGTAGCGTTATTGAAAAAGAGCTTATGCATTCTCACGGCAACGATATTAAGCAAAAGATTGAAGAAAAAGCATTACACTACAGCGAAGAGGGAGCACCAAAAGCATTAGCGAAACAATTAGCTCTCTTGGAAGCTGCTTCAACAATCTGTGATATTTCTTTGATTGCAAAACAAAGCAACAGTGATCTTATTAAAACCGCAGAGATCTACTTTTCACTTGCGCAAATCATTCGTATAAACCGCATTAACGAAGCAAGTCGTATAATTCCTGTAGTAGATTATTATGATAGTATGGCTTTAAGCCAAGCCAAAGAAAATGTTTCTGAAAACTTTCGGCAAATCGTTATGAAAATCCTCAAAAATTATGGAAAGAAAAAAGATCCTTTTGACACTTGGAAAAAAACAGAAGAAGATCATATTCACAACATTACAAACCGCATTAGCGCCCTTATTGAAAATGATCTCAATATTTCTCGTTTTACTTTTGCAGCAGGATTGATTTCTCAACTTCAAAATATTGGCTTTCAAACCTAAAGAAAATACAAAACGACCCTCTCAATCTCCCGTTCTATCCCACCACCACAACAAACCAACTAAGACAGAGCAGAAGTTTGCATTTTAGACATAACACCAAAAATAAAAATCTCGCTATTTATCACAATAGAATTGTTTGCAACAATTTCAAAAAAACAACAGGATTGATTTCTCACCCTAAAAACATAAACTTTCAGACTTAAAAGCAGTACAAAACAGCTAAGCTTTTGCTCCGTTCTATCCATCCATGACTAATCAACAAGGGAAGAACGGAAACCCTATCCCGCATTTTTAGACAGAGCACTCAAAATAAAAAATAAATTCAAATTTTACTGTCAAATATCCTTCATCATAAAAATATAATATATTGATTTACAATCATAATTTTATCATTTTTATGATAATCCGATATTCTAAATTTGTCTCATTTAAAATCTATTTATATTCAATTAATTAACCCCATTTCCCCTTGCATATTGCAAATGGGAAAGCCGAATAGATAAAAACAGTAAAGAAAGGACTAAAAATGCCCCTCATAAACCGCCTCAAGTGCCAAAAGCTGCAGTAAGATTGAGAATTAGCAAATATAAGCAAATATAATATGATGATGTTTTCCCCTAGCTTGTTACTCCGTAACCGAAAAGATGATGGTGCTTAATGGCTTTATCCTTATACCATTCACAGGCGACATCGTGAAATAGGAAGCACTGAGAAATATTTTTTTAACAAATGCGTAAATATGCAATACAAATATATTCTGTTTTACGTGGAAGACATATAGCTTCATTAAAAAATATCAGAAATAAAAGGATAAGCTTAATCCATTATTTAAAAGATATAACTGTAACTGCTTTTGAAATGCGTAAAATCGAATAAAAAATGACAGTAAAGATGGATGTTGATTTTCCCCTTTACAACTTCATATCTTCCTCCAACTAGGCTATTTACTTGTTTTAAGAGGTTACACCCAAACAGATATATGCAATATGCTCATTCCATATATAAAGAAAAAGGTTCCTAACAAGTACCACACCACCTGTATAAAAAGGCAATTCAGCATACTTTAAAATGCCACTTTTTCCATAGAAACACTGTTGCTATATGTAGTTTGACATAAGATTTTGTACTAAGTGAAAAGAGGTTGGACGAGTTAGGAGTAGGTGATAATTTTTTATTTTTATAGCTATTTTTTTACCATTAAATACGCATTTTGTTAAAATAGATTTTGACACTCTAAAATTGCAAAAAAGTGTGAAAATCAGAAAAAGTTGAAATTTGGTAGTAAAAATGAAAAAAGGCTTTGGTACAACACCTAAAGTGGAGCAAGACGACCAAGTTTTAAAAATCCCAGTTTTACCCACCCATTGTTAATGAGCAAGGAAAGAACGGGAGCGCCGTCCGCATTTTTAGGCAAAGCACCCAAAATAAAAAATAACGCTTGAAGATTATTGGCTTGCGCGGGAAATAAGCGCTGCAGAGTGTTAAGAAGCTTCATGGACTGAATAAGGACAAGTTCAAATTTTGCTGTCAAATATCCTTCATCATCAAAAGAAAAAGGTCCACTAATACGCACTGCACCACCTGTATGAAAAGTCAATTCACCTTGCTTTAAAAGTCCACTTTTTCCATACAGTCGCTGTTGCCAATTTTTTTCTTCATGTTCAAACAGAAGAGAGGCATCATTTAAAATCCATTTCAAATTGCCATCAATTTTAGGAATATCAACAAAAGAAGATTTTAAAAAGGGAGAAGCATCAAAACCGTCAAAAGTTATATGTCCCGATAAATCATTCTTTTCATGTTTAAGATCAAGTCGAAAAAATTCTGCCGTTATTTTTTGAGGCATGTCTTGTGGCTCTAACGGCTGAATAATCACGTCATGCGTATTTTGCAAATGTGTCGTTTTTTTATCTGTCGTTGGTGCTCTTAATGCTTCTTGAAGCTTTTGATCTTCAGGGGAAGAGGAAAAAGATGAAATCTCAAGCCCTTCAGCTATAAACTTCAATGTTTTACCCGTTTTCCAATAAGGCTCTGTTTCAATCACCAAATTGCGCCAATGCGATACTATGGGAGTTTTTCCGGAAAAAACAATTAATGCAGGAGAATGAACATTAAACTCGACCAAATGAGGTGCGTAAATTGGTGCACCAGCTGTCAAACGCCCCGTCGATAAAGAAACCCCATGTAAAGGCCAAGAAAATTGAAACTTGTCACAAACAACACCGACACGTAAAGGATAACCATCCTTGTGCACATTCTCACATACCGCCGCCATATTATGGGAAGATACTTTTGTGAATATATCAGAAACATAGTCTTCTATTTTACGTGAAAAAAAACCAGAGTGCGCTATAAATAAATATCAGAGCAAAACAAAAGAGCCCACAAATTAAATAACTCAAAGAAAAACTTTTTTGTGATGATGGTATTTGAAAGGATTTAGACAATATTCAAACTTTCTTTATCTCTTAACTTCCTCCCCACCCTAAAAAGGATAAAGATTCCCAACCACATTCAGTTTATACACAATCCAACTTCTTAATCGATCGGATTTTATCTACTGATCACTTCAAGAAGTCCCTATACATCGTTCTAAAGTACAGTATCTCATAAGCTCAATAAACAAGATTTTCTTAAAAAAAACCCATTACACCCTTTAACAAAAAACACCTCATATGTAAAGTTTTACATAGATTTTCTACCTCTAGCTTAAACCATACTGTTTTACAGCACAACAAAAATGATAATGAATAGTGTTTCTTAACGATAAAGCCATTGAGCCCCCCATCTTTACGCTTATGGAGACCCCAAAGCCAGCACCATCATTATATTTGGCTAGCCCCCAAATGTTGCGACAGCCCTTGGCACTTAAGACAGTTCATAAGAAGCATTTTTAGTCTTTTCTTATACAGTTTTTGCCCACACGCCAGCCCTACTTGTGACATGCAAACAAGAGGTTTTTATTGAGTCAACATACACAGGTTTGGAATGAAAAAACTTTACTATATTCGGGGTTCTCATTCAATATACAAAACCGTGAATTACCTATATAAATCAATTCGTTGTCAACAATCACACAAGTACGGGCGGTGTACAAAAAATCTGGTGTAATGCGCTTTCAAACCATTGGCTCAAAGCTCGATCATAGATTAAACGACCTTTCAAATGTGCACAAGCAGGTTGAGCACCTTTTTCAGTCAATTTATGTGCCGAACGCACGACCAAACGCCGCATCATAGCGCGTGTAAATTCAGCATGGAACTGCAAGCCCCATGCATTGTTTCCATAACGAAAAGCTTGTGTAGGATATGTATTCCCTGTTGCCAAAAGCATTGCCTCTTTCGGTAAATCATAAATACCTTCATCATGGAAATGGTAGACCATCTCTGGCCAATTCATCAATTCCTTCCCTTGTGGGGTTGCTTCTAGTGGATACCAGCCGACTTCAACAGTCCCATCACTTCTTGTACCAACGCGCCCCCCTAGATTTCGCGCTAACATTTGTGCTCCAAGACAAATACCCAAAAAAGGCTTATTTTCCTTTAGTGATAACGAAATCCAATCAATTTCCTCACCAATATAGGCTTCGCTGTCATTCACACTCATCGGTCCCCCTAAAATAACAACGCCGGCATAATGCTCTAATGTATCAGGGAGTTTTTGTCCAAAAATAGGACGATAAATATCAAGAACAAAACCATTTTGTTGTAAAAATTTTCCCAACCGACCAGTATAGGTAGAGCGCCGATGAATAACGACAGCAATCCTTGGTTTGTTATTTTTTTGTTTTTTATCAAGACATCTCTGATTTAAAAACATTTTTTAACCAATCACCTCTGCTACCAAGCAAAACTTTATTTTTAAAGCATAAGAGAATAATTTTATTGGACAAGACTAACGATATTTTTTCTTCTAGGTCAATTGTTTCTTCTGAGAAAACATTCGTATTATCACATTGGTGCAATTTAAAATAAACGAAATTTTTTCCTCGATAAAGATGTTTCTTCTTCTGTTTTAACCCCTGGATCATCAACATTTAAGTGAGTTTGACTGAACATTTTTACATCTTTTTCTTTTATATCTTGTTTCTCCACCTGCACATTATGCAAAAGAGAATCATCTATAGGTGTTAATTTTTCAAGCTTCTTATCTCCAACATCATCACTTTTTCCCATAACATACTCTTTGTCTTGCCTTTTCGACACAATATTGTCCGCCTCTAATGTGAGAGAAGGCATACAAGGAGGTGCCTTCCATTCAAAACAGCCCAAACGTCCACTGATTGGAGAAACCACTGACCAAGAAGAAAAAATGGCCCCATCACACATCCACACTGGATCACGTTCAGCACGAAGTGCTAAAGAAAGCCATTGACGCACAGCACCTTGATTGTTTCCCTGTGCCTCTTCAATATCTGCCAACAATAAATAAACACTTTCCCGTGGATGACATTGTAATGCTTTTTGTGCCTTCTCTCTTGCTAATGCTGTTTCACCAGCATCCAAAGCTGCTTTAGCAATAAGGAAAGCCGACTCAAATGCATCTTTATTATAAGAAGCAAGTGTCTTAGCCCTTTTCAATCGCCCAATGGCTCCTTCTTCTCTTTCAAGATAAAGCGCTCCCAAGTCAGGATGAGGCTCCTTTTGCCAAGCCGCTATAATCATTTTATCCGCTTTACGCGTTTCGTTTAATTTATAAAGAATATCAGCAGCAATAACTATTATTGGAACAAAATCAGGCGCCAATTTATGGGCTTTCAAAATAGCTTCACGTGCTTGTACAGGATGTGTATCAAACAAAGAAAGTGCCTGCCCACTTAGTAGTAAAACCTGTATATGCTGCCGCTCTGGAATCGTGCGAATAGAACGCGGGAGAGCTTTTTGCGTTCTTTCAAAAATAGTAAGTGCCTTATCCCATTTACCCTCAGTACTTAACCGATCAAGCACCGCCTGATGCGCCCATAAAAGTGCTGGCGATAAAGTCAGTGCCTCTTCAGCATATTGTTGCGCTGCCTCATAAGCTTTACTCTTCATTGCTTCACGAAACAAACCATAAAGTCCAACCAGTTTTGTCGGATCTTCCTTTCTCATCTCTTCATAAAGACCGATGGCGCGAACAGAGTCATTTTGTAAAGACAAGGTTTGCGCTTGTAAGAGTTTTACCAATGGCTCTTGTTTCCCTGCAAGATATTTAGCAACACGTGCTTCCATTTTTTGCGCAACCATACTATCACCAGCAAAAGTTGCAAGAATCCCCTTTGAAAGAGCTTCGTAACCACGCTTTTGATGGCGTTTATAAAAATAATTGGAAAGAGCATTCGGTATGGAAAAAAAGAAAGACAATAACCACCATAAAAGCACCAGCGTTACAAAAAATAAAATAAGCACACTTAACACTGTAAGAAATGAAGCAGAAAATCTGAAATGCAAAAATGTGAGAACAAAAATACCATTGTGATTAGCAACCCACGTGAAAGCTAAACCGAGGATACAAACAACAAAAATATAAATAAAAACACGTATCATCTTGGGCCTATTTACATCTTTGTTGCTTTAAAAGATCCTTGTTGCACAGACAATAACAATTGCTGCAACAACTGTTGAATAGCAATATGTCTTTCAAGCTGCTTAACAAAATCCATTGAAACATCTTTTGCACTTTGGGGCAATGATTGCCATTCGCTCAAAGCCTTTTCGTAATCACCAGCTTGAATGGCAACTTCCATGCGTGCCGCAATAGCCCCCAGCGTTGTCCCTTCAACATTTCCAATCGGTCGCGAAACAATAAGCCCTTTTATCCATGCTAAAATTCGGTCAAAAAAACCAGCATCTGACGCAACAAGATTTTGCGTACCAACAATTGCATCAGCAACATGAGCAAAATCAACTGAAAGTTGTGCTGAACTTGGAAGACCCACAGTAGCTGTTTTTTGCAACACATCAAGTCCATTAATCGAAGGCGATAATTGCCGCAACAGCTTTAATTCATTATTATAAGATCCACCACGCTCTACAGCATTTTTTAATGAACTAATTGCAGTAAAGAGCGCGGTATCTATTTCTTTTTTCTCACTATTTTTAACAGCAGTTTCTTCCTGTAGTGCTTCTAACTGTTGTTTTAACGCAGCAAGATCATTTGCATTGCTCTGCCCAACAGACAAAGCCGTCTCTATCTCTTTCGACTTTCTAACAAAAGTTTGTACAATTTCTTCAAGAGCTTTTACTTTTTCCTCTAAAATCGCAAAAGCTTTTTTGCTTTCTTCTTTCGATAGTTCATCATTTTTCGTTGTTTTAAACTGTTGTGATGAAAAAGAAGAAAGCTCTGTTTTTAACGTATCAATTTCTTGAAAGACCCGCCTCAATTGTTCCTTTGTGTCTTCACCTTGACTTTTTGCGGCTTCAGCAATCTGCAAAGCTTTTTCTCCTCTAGCAGAATTTTCCACAAAAGGAGAAGGAAAAAAACCAGCCCATTGAAGCCCCATAAAAATTCCCAAAGCAATGAATCCCCCCAAAATCCCAGAAAGGGATAAGAAAAGCCAAGTTGTACTAGAGATACTTTTATCCTGACCTTGCATATTCTGTTCTTCTCGCGCTTGAGATTCTACAGAATTATGGATTTTTTCCTCTGAATCATGGGGAACAGCTTCATGTTCAATAACTGGTTTCTTACGGCGCGTACCAGCATAATGTGGTTTAACTTTTGGTTTTGAAGAATCGACCATCTCTGTCACTTTTCGTGCACACTTTTTTAATGATAAAATAATAAAATGAAAAAAGTTTTAAAAACGCAGCTTTTCTCAATAATATTTACAATTATCGCCTTTAATAGACAAGTTTTTAAAAAACATTTGCATTTTATACTCGAAAATACAGCTTTATTTTTTAATCAACGATATCATAAAATTCAAAGAAAATGCCAAAACACATATTTTTCATAGAAAAAACAATTCTAAGAGAAATACTTTGCATCTTTTTCTGTTCATGGTACGCACGCAGGAAAGAAGCTTCAATATAAGGTTTTGTTTAAAATGCGTCTGCTGGGAATAGAAACAAGTTGTGATGAAACGGCAGCAGCTGTCATTGAATATAACAATGAATCAAACAGCCAAATTCTTTCCAATGTTGTTTGGAGTCAAATTGATCACCATGCACCTTACGGCGGTGTTGTTCCTGAAATTGCTGCTCGTGCCCATGTTGAAGTTCTTGATCATTTAATTCTGCAAGCACTAACAGAAGCAAACACAAAATTAAAAGATATTGATGGCATTGCAGCCACCAGTGGACCTGGTTTGATAGGAGGATTATTGGTAGGCGTTATGAGCGCAAAAGCACTCTCTCTTGCCACTGGCAAACCATTTATTGCGGTAAATCACTTAGAGGGACATGCTTTAACAGCTGTGTTAACGCACAACGTCAGCTTTCCTTATTTATTACTTTTAGTTTCAGGGGGTCATACACAAACAATCATTGTTCATGGAGTAGGCAACTACCAACGTTTAGGAACCACTATTGATGATGCATTAGGAGAAGCCTTTGATAAAACAGCAAAACTTTTAGGTCTTCCTTATCCTGGTGGAGCAGCACTTGAAAAAGCAGCTTTATTTGGTGATAAAAATCGCATCCCTCTTCCACGTCCTTTAAAAGGTGAAAAACGATTAGATTTTTCTTTTTCAGGACTCAAAACTGCTGTTCGACAAGCCGCAACAGCCATAGCTCCTCTTACAGAAAATGATATTGCTGACATTGCCGCAAGTTTTCAAGCCGCCGTAACCGATACAGTACGTGATCGCGTTCACCTCGCTCTACAACACTTTGCCCACCAATATCCTCTCTCTCATGATCAAGAAAAGCGTTCTCCTGCTTTGGTTGTCGCAGGCGGTGTTGCCGCAAACCAAGCCATTCGCTCTACATTACAAGAACTTGCCCATCAACATGGCTTTGAATTTATAGCCCCTCCTCTTTCCTTGTGTACCGATAATGCTGCAATGATTGCTTTTGCCGGTGCACAAAAGCTTGCACGAGGAGAAACAAGCCCTCTTGATATTGCCCCTCGCTCACGCTGGCCATTAGATGAAAAAGCCCCCCCCTTGATTGGGATGGGTCGCCGTGGAACAAAAGCATAATAAAATTGACGTCCTACACACATCTTAAAGAACGAAGATTTCTACTCAATCCGGTCTATAGATAGTCCGAATTCTCTATCGAGCAGATTCCACCTGCTTCCCACTCACACAATTCACTTAACCCAAAGATCGATACGTAAACCTAAATATTCACCACACATTCTTAAAAACTTCATGTTTCAAAAAACTGCCTTATATCATTACACTTCAAATGACGGTATTTTACAGCATAATAAGACGCACTCTATGCCACAAAGCATAGATATGAATGCCATTCGTTGACCTCATCATCTTTGACCATTTATTCGTTTCATTGTCATTGTAATTTTAAAGCTTTTTAGAACCAATTTTCTTGCTAAATTCTCTCCAACGCAATGCTCCAATGATCCTATAGTAACTACATTTCAAACAGCAGCTGAAAAGATGATTAAGCTTCCACATGGCTGAGCAATTTTAAGTCTATTACTTCGATACACTGATATATTTTTCTGCTACAAGATAAGCAAAATACCTTTATACAACATAAAATATCAATGGAGCGCATTTTTCTATATACAAGTTATTTTGAAATAAGAAATTCTTTACCCCATTTTTAAAATTATCGTTAAGGATATTACGAAAATACTTATAAAAATCCGTATGATAAATACATAACAGTCTATGAAAAAGGAGAACTCATGGCTTATTGGCTTTTTAAATCTGAACCCCATAAATGGTCATGGGAGATGCAAAAGAAAAAAGGAGCTGATGGCGAACAATGGGATGGTGTACGCAATTATCAAGCTCGTAATAATATGCGCACTATGAAATATGGTGATAAAGGTTTTTTTTATCATTCAAATAAAGGTTTAGAAATTGTAGGAATTGTAGAAATATGTGCTGAAGCACACCCTGATTCTACAAGCTCTGATCCACGCTGGGAATGTGTGGACATCCGTGCACTTTGTGACATGCCAACACCTGTTTCATTAAAACAAATTAAAGCTAATCCCAAACTAGCAAATATGGTGCTGGTCAAAGCCAGCCGCTTATCAGTGCAACCCGTGACAGAAGATGAATGGAAAGAAGTCTGTTTGATGGGCAACCTTAAGAGGGAAATGCTTTTATCTTAAAACAATAATTTTTATTCATTAACTCATATAAAAAGATGCTTCATAGCGCAGAAGAATAAGCACAACACCTCCTTCTGTTGAGGTATTCTCATGCTAAATGCATAAATATGATATTTTTTTTGTCATTTTTTATCCTGCACTCTTTCTCAATACAGTCTCCTTCCAAATTACACAAAAAACCTCTTTATGATGCATCTTTTCGGCATTGCTAAAGGCAAAGCTTGCTCAACAATTATAATAAGCAACACCACGAACATAACACACAGCCCCTTCACACACAAATGCAACAAAAAAACAAAACTGAACGTGGATAAAAAACAATAAAAATGATCGTGAAATTCTCCTAAACAGTGCATATGTGCTAGGTGTTGCACAATTCTCTTCACGCTTAAAAAACGCATCATATTGCGTGTTCATTGTTTTGCATGTTGGACGAGTGCGCCTCATACCGCAGGATTCTCTCATTCCCAACCTGTTTATATTGAATCAATCAAAGGCTATTTGCTTGCACATTCTAAACGGAGAAAGTCCCATATGGAAAAAACCGTGAAAGAAAGGACTAAAAATTCCTCCTATGAATCGTCTCAAGTGCCAAGGACTGTCCGCAACACCCACGAGCTGGCAAAGTGAATGATAGTGCCACACCTTGTTTCTCCATAAAGCGTAAAGATGATGACACTCAATAGCTAAAACACGTTCTAGAACATAAAAAAACGCTTCCAACCAATACGTAAAATACCCTGCAGACGGAATACCGTCTTTTCAGCAAGCAACCATTAGAAATTATAAAAGTTTATTTTTTAGAAGCGCTCTTTTTTAATTTTCCTCTTTTAATTTTTCTTGCATGAAATCTTATTTTTCATGAAACTATATCAATCAGTGCATCAACATGCCTATAAGGAAAAACATGAACCACTATACTCTTTTAATCGTTGAAGACGATGATCTACGCCCTATTTTAGTAGAACAATTGCAAATGCATCAAGAGTTTAAAATTTTCCAAGCAAAAACAGCAGAAGCGGGAATGAGAATAATCCAAGAAGAAAATATTGATCTCACTATTTTGGGATTTCAACTTCCTGATCTTGATGGCTACAAAGCCGTTAAACAATTACGCACCCAAGGATTTCGTGCCCCCATTATCATGATAATAAATTATGATACAGACTGTGATAATATTTTAGATCTTGAAACAGGCGCCAATGATTATGTAACAAAACCCTTTCGCTTTGCGGTGTTATTAGCGAGAATTCGAGCACAGTTGCGCCAATATGAACAAAATGAAGACGCAACCTTTCATATTGGTCCCTATACTTTTAAACTAAGACAAAAACTTCTTCTTGATCAATGCAACAATAAAATCTGTCTCACAGAAAAAGAAGCAGCGATCCTTAAATGTCTCTATCATGCCAATGATAAAATTGTCAGCCGTGAAACATTGTTAGAACAAGTTTGGGGATATAATGAAAATATTATCACCCATACTTTAGAAACCCATATCTATCGTTTGCGACAAAAAATCGAAAACGATCCCTCCAATGCGCAAATTCTCATAACAGATCAAAATGGTTACCGTTTAAATCTTTAATTCGAGATTTTCTGTTTCAAAAATAATTTTAATATTCTAAATGAAAACAGAAACGAGATGAAAAAACCTTCGCATATAATTCGAATGCTATTACATAGAACTTACTCTTATGACAAAATATATAACATTATGAATAAAAAACGAAATATTCCAACATGAGAACCAAAAACAAAAATGCTTTCAACCCTCACGATATACTTTGTAACTTCTGTTTCACATGCTTTTGTTCTTTCTAAAGTTTTTAATATGTTTCGCATATAAATAATCGTGATATCTTTTAGCAACATTCTTGATCATAACTATCATCTTTAGATGAGTGCTATTTATGATTATTTTTTTCAGAAAAACCGCTCCACGCACTGCTTTATCTCACATTCACTAACCTAAATTGAGAGATGTTTTTTATCTTTATAGTTTTCCTCTATTCTTTATGACTTTATCTCCTCTTAAGAGGTTATATAATTCATGATATAACGCTAAATGTTTATCCTAACGATAAAGCCACTGGGCACCACCATCTTTACGCTTATAAAAGAACAAGCCAGCACCATCACACTTATGTTAGATCTTGATGTTGCAGAGGAGCCCTTGATACTTGAGATGGTTTATAAGAAGCATTGTAATCCTTCCTTGTACAGTTTTTAACCACCATAAACCATATTATGTAAGATCTCTTGGACTCTGCTATTTTTACGTTTACGAAGATACCAGCATTTTTTTCTTTTAAAATGTTTCCACTATTCATGAAATATGGTTTGGTATATAGATACTTGAGATTTTTATTCACATACCAATTCCACATATTAATGTACAAAAGAATATTTTTTAATTGTAAATGCAAAAAATTGAAATAAGAGAATGCCTCTATATTTGCGGTTCTTATGACAATGACAAAATGATTAATTATCTTTATAAATTAAAATATTTCTTGTCTGTGGTGATAAAGCAGGAATAAAAATACGTCGCGACTGACGACGCTGTACGAGCAAACCCTGATAAACACGTTTTTGTGCCTGACACATTAAGAGTCCACCAAAATAAGGCAAAAGATAGCAAGCAAATGGCTCATAAAAAAATGAGAACAATCGCGAAAAATAACCCGTAGAGGGCATATAGTGTACAATTTCTTGTATTGGCCCAGAAACAAAATTTGTTTTTTCGAACAAACGAGTAATTTGTTGCCGACTATAGGGTTCGCCATAACCAAAGGGCGTAGTAATATTGCGCGCCCAAAAACCAGAGCGATTAGGTACAATAACGATCAAGTGGCCATTGGGTGCTAAAACACGCCATATTTCATTCAACGTTTCAAATGAATTTTCTGTATATTCTAATGCATGTACCAATAAAATACAGTCAACTGACGCATCCGGAAGTGGCAAATCTTCTTCAAAAACAAGCGCTGTAGCAACTTGCTCAGAGCAAGGCCAAGGCGAAACACCCTGAGAAGCTGGCATAAAAGCAAAACATTGTTGGGCACGTTCACGCAATGTAGAAAGATAAGGAAGTGCATAACCCAATCCCATAATCCGTTTATCCGTAAGATCAGGCCACCATAAATTCAATTGGTCACACAGCGTTTTTTGCACACGCAGTCCAAGTGCAGAAGCATAAAAATCTTTCAGCGTAACGATATCCAACTCAACATACCATGTAGAAACAAATTTCAAACATTACAGATTTTCATATACCAAACCTATATGGACTTCTGCTTTTTTTCCGCAATAGCGAACATTTCAATATTGCATATTTTAAACTTAAATGATTAAAAAATCAGTACAACAGGATGATTATTGCCTTACAAGCACTTTAATCATTTTTTTGGAGATAAACCCCATAGAGGTTCTTCATATACTGTTTTTGACATCAATTAAGAAAAAAGCCAACACTGGTTAATTAAAATGAAGCAATCTTTCAAGATAGTTTTTTTCTTCTTCTGAAAGATGCTCTTTACCAAGACGTTTGCGAATTTCATCCAAAATCTGCCGCGTACGCATTTGATCACTTTCTTGTGGTAGTGCCTCGCCTTCTTGTTCTTCATCTGTTGTTGAAGAAAGTGGACGTCCTAACGGATCTTTAGGACCAAAATCAGCATTTTGATCATCTCCCGTTTCTTTAAGTGTTTCGCGCATTTTTTTCAAAACATTTTGTGCACCTTGCCTCAAAGATTCCAAAGCATCAGACTGATTTTGTATAGATACCTGATGATTTCCATTATCAAGAGCATTTTCCGCAGAATTCATTTTTTCTTCTGCCCTTTTCAACGCCCCCCCTGTTTCAAATCCTTGTTCTGATAATTCTTTTTCTAATGTTGATAATTCAGATTGCAATTCAGCTTGACGTTTTTTTAAAGATTTTTTTTGTGTTTCCGGTACATTTTCTCCGCGTTTTTGTTCCATCTCTAACTGATGTGTTTCATTGAGAATTTCTTGCTGACGACGCATTAAATCTCCAAGCTGGTCCATCTTTTCTTTCATTTGTGCAGATTGGCTTTTTTCTCCCTCATTTTGATTGCCTTTTTGCACATGCAAATGATCAAGCGTCTGTTCAACTTCCGCCAAGAGTTGTTCAGCTGCTAAAGAAGAGCCCGTTTTAGCCATTTCCTCAATTAAATTTAGCTTTTCTTGTAATGTAGATTCAGAAAGATTAGGACTTTTTGAGCTTTTAGAAACTTGACTATCCGGTGCTTTTTCAGCCAAAGCACGAATATACTCATCCATAGCTTGACGTAAATCTGCCATAAGCCGTTCAATTTCTGCCGCTGAAGCACCGTAACGCAATGCATCACGTAAAGCAGCTTGTGCTTGTTTTAACTTTTTTTGCACGGATTCAAGCTGATTATCTTCAATACCCAAAGCAATTTGCCATAAATAATCCACCACATCGCGCAAATCCTCGTCTGTTTGTGCTAAAGAAAGTCTTGTCCACGCACTTTGTAGAACAATAAAATGCGATGCATTTTGCAACCCCTTTTCTGGACGTACAAGCAAAGCAGAAAGCATATCAAGTACCCGCTCTCGCGCTAAAGGATTAAGAGCTAATAAACGACGCAGTTCAACCACTGCGCGTGCAACAGGATTCGAAAAAACACGCTGTGGTAATATCATAACAAAAGTTTTGCTACGCCCTTTCTGCCCCGCACCATCTTCTGCCACCAAAGTAATTTTGACTTGCGAACCCGCCCATGGATGCGCTGATATATCCTGCACCATTCGCATTTTCCCCTTTCCACCACGCGGAAGAAGAAGCTCTATTTCCGGAGCATTATAAAGAGAAGAAGCACTTTTATTCTGAGGAAGAAAAGGCTCTATTTCAACAAAAGCCTTTGTCACACCATAATCATCATCCACCACATATCGTAACTCCAATGATCCCGTTAAAATCCTCCCTGGTTTTTCCAACCAATGAATTGTTGGAAGCGTGTCCTTAATTATCTGCAAATGCCATTGCTGTTTTTTACGATGTGATGATACAAATAAATTTATTGGATGCTTTAAATGTGTTTCAAAATGAACAATTGGATCATTCAAAGCTGTTTGTTCCGTTTTCTCTGAAAACGAAACTTCCCTCCCATCTTCTACAGACTTTGCTTTTACTGTAATGCCAGCCCCATTGACAACACGCACAACAACATTACTCCCTTCAGGGATTTCTAGTTGTGTTTTCTCATCTTTTGTCAAATAAATCGGTGCCACACCGGTATAAGCAGGTGGTGTTACCCAAGCATCAATCCGCATGAGTTTTTCATCAACGATAGGACGAAAATCAAAGGCATCAGCCAAACGCCCCCCTTGTGAACCAAAAGAAAAACTAAAAGCGCACACAAAAAGAAGAGCACACAAAGCCCTCAAAGCCAAAGGATCATAATCCGCATTATTAAGAGAGATAAATCCAGTTTTTAAATGGTATAATTGCTTTGCCATTCGGCGTTGATGTTCACGCCAAATAACAGCACTAAAATCTTCATCATTTTCAGAACATAAACGATCTGTCTGAATATTCAAAGGCTGGTGTCTAAGATCATTGACGCGTTCAAGGCGGCAATTTACTTCCCGCATTGTGGGAAACCGAAAACGAATAAGAAAAAATAAACTCGCCCCAGCACAAATAAGTATAACCCCAAGTAAGAGCAAATGTGACCAATAGCCCCAAATACCAAAAAGTCCCAACCAGCTAAACGAACAAAAGAGACTAAGAACGAGGAAAAATGGCAACAACCGTACCCACATCCGTTCAAATGAAAGGATCCCCCACATCAAAATGCGCACACACAAAAGCTTCATTGCAAAACCTTTGATGTTTTTATTTTTCATAAACAAGCATTTATCCCCTTTTATCGTGGTGCATTAAGATCATAAACCCCATACAAAACAATTTCTAGAAAATAAATTGTTTCATCAAAGTTTAGTAAAAATAAGACCCAAAATATTTAATAATGCTCAATCTAATTTGGGCTCAATCCAATCTGGAATATGATCACAGCCTATCAATTGTGCATAATCAAGGCGTGGACGAATGACTGCATAACGCGTATCCTGAACCAGAACTTCCGGCACCAAAAGTCGACTATTATAAGTGCTTGCCATCACTGCGCCATAAGCCCCTGCTCCTGTTAACATCAAAACATCACCCGCTTTCAACACTGGTAAAGAACGTTCCAAGCCTAAATAATCACCAGTTTCACAAATAGGACCGACAATATCAGCATTAATCAGAGGGGCATCTACTGGTGTTTTTTTCACTGGCATTACATTTTGCCACGCATCATAAAGCGTTGGACGCATGAAATCATTCATCGCCGCATCAACAATAACAAAATTTCGTCCTTCCCCCTTTTTTAAATACACAACCGATGTTACCAATACACCGGCTTCACCAACAATACTACGCCCAGGTTCTAGGATAATATTGATCCCTAAAGGCGCAATATGTTTCTTTACCAGTGCTGCATACTCAAAAGGAGAAGGTACTGGATGCTGCTCATAACCATAAGGAATACCAAGCCCACCCCCAATATCGATATGGGTTATCGCATAACCATTATTCCATAATTGACGCACAAAATCTGCAACAATAACAAATGCATCTTCAAACGGTTTTAAATCACAAATTTGACTGCCAATATGGAGATCAACACCACACACATGAAGACCGGGCAATTGGGCTGCTTTTTTATATGCATCACCCGCCAAAGACAGTGGAATACCAAATTTATTCTCAGACTTACCTGTTGTAATTTTCTTGTGAGTCTTAGCATCCACATCAGGATTAATGCGTAAAGAAATACGAGCCGTTTTTGAAAGCGCAGCAGCCCGCGCCGATAATTGTTCAAGTTCTGGCTCTGATTCAACGTTAAAACAATAAATATCTTGTGCAAGAGCAAAATCTATTTCTCTCACTGTTTTACCAACACCAGAATAAACAATATTCTGCGCAGGAATACCAACAGCAAGTGCACGCCGTAATTCCCCTTCTGAGACCACATCAGCTCCCGCTCCATTGTTAGCTAAAAGTTGTAAAACTGCTTGATTGGAATTCGCTTTAACCGCATAAGCAATTAAACTCGGCATATCATGAAATGCATTCTGATAATCTTTAAAATGTGCAACGATTGCGCTAGCTGAATAACAATAAAAAGGTGTTCTAACTTCCCGCGCAAGTTCCAAAAGAGAAAGACCTTCAGCGTGAAGCACACCCTGATGATAAGAAAAAAAACGCATAAAAATTCCTATTGTATTAACCGATCAAGAATAAAAGGTTTATCTGTTTTGCCTTGAGAAACAAAAGTTCCTTGTGAAGAATTCACTCCTGTTGAAGGAGGTAACTCTAATGACCCTTTACGCCCACACCCAACAATACCCAAGCCCCCCAAAAGGACAATCACCAACCCCTTTAATATAATTTTCATTTGTCCTCTTTCCTCATCTCGATCTCTTTGTTACCTTTAAAATACAATCACTCAAGCGCTCACGAGACGCTTTTTCCAATACGCAATTTGCCGAAGAACCTCTGAAGGCGCTGTTCCCCCAAAGCTTTTACGACTTTCAACAGATTTTTCAACGGTCAAAACATCAAAAAGTGTCGCATTGATATCAGGACAAATTGCTTGAAGTTCATCTAATGATAAATCATGAAGGCGACACTGTTTTTTTTCTGCCAATGCCACAGCACACCCTGTGATGTGATGTGCTTTGCGAAAAGGAATCCCTAAATTGCGTACAAGCCAATCCGCAAAATCTGTAGCTGTTGCATACCCTAAATCCGCTGCTTGTTTCATGGCTTTTTTACTCACTTTCAAATCAGCAATCATCCCTGTCATTGCTGCTAGTGATAATTCCAAACTCAAAGCCCCATCAAACACATATTCCTTATCTTCTTGCATATCCTTTGAATAAGCAAGCGGTAATCCTTTCATCACCGTTAACAATCCCATAAGTGCACCATTCAATCGACCTGCTTTCGCTCGTACTAACTCTGCCGCATCAGGATTTCTCTTTTGTGGCATAATGGAAGACCCTGTTGAAAAAGCATCTGATAAATGAATAAAACAAAACTGTGCACTTGACCAAAGGACAATTTCTTCCGCCAATCGCGAAAGATGTGTTGCACAAAGAGCGCCAGCGCTTAAAAATTCCAATGCAAAGTCACGATCTGAAACACTATCAATTGAATTGCGTGTAGGTTCCCGAAAGCCTAGCGCTTTTGCTGTCATAAAACGGTCAATTGGAAAGCCTGTCCCCGCTAAAGCAGCCGCCCCTAAAGGCGATTCATTCATTCGCTCAACAGCATCACGCATCCGCGATAAATCTCGACCAAACATTTCAACATAAGCCATCATATAATGACCCAATGTTACGGGTTGAGCCAATTGTAAATGCGTAAAGCCTGGCATAAAGGTATCAACATGTTGTTCTGCGCGAATAAGTAATTGCTCTATCAATCCTTTTAAAGCTTGTGCTATCTTTTGCGTTGCTTCACGTACCCACAAGCGAAAATCAACAGCAACTTGATCATTGCGTGAACGCGCCGTATGCAAACGCCCAGCTACAGGACCTATCAATTCGCTCAGCCGCGCTTCAATATTCATATGAATATCTTCAAGCTTTCGTGAAAAAACAAATTTACCGTCTTCAATTTCTTGGCGAATAAGTTTCAAACCATGAACAATTTTTTCATAATCTGATTGTGAAATGATTTTCGTTTGCGCTAACATAGCTGCATGAGAAAGAGAACCTTCAATATCTTGTCGATAAAGTTTTTGATCAAAATCAATAGAGGCATTAATTTCTTCCATAATTGCAGCAGGACCTGCCGCAAACCGACCACCCCACATTTGGTTCTTTAACTTCTCATCTGTCATATTCTGAAAACACCCATCCAAAGGACAAAATTATGATTTTTCAAATTTTCATCAGCGAAAAAAACAATAAAAAAAGGCAACTCTCCCTTGCATTCTTTATCATTGCACTGAGTTTATACGCAACCATAAACTACGATACCAAAAGAGAGTTTTTTCTTTTCAATTTCATTTCAGCAGCACAAGCACAAGAAATAAACATTAATAAAGCACGAGCAGAAAAAATTATGGCGATACGAAAAGCAGCAAAAGGCTTTTTTAGCCACATACGATTTGCTGATACGCTCTCAGATATGAACAAACTCTCTTTCAAGGATATTCAAGGAAAAGAGCGCACACTCAGCGAATTTACCGGAAAACCAATGCTGGTCAATCTATGGGCTATTTGGTGTGCACCTTGCCGCACAGAAATGCCTGAACTTGCGCAATTAAAACGTGAATTAGGTGGAGAAAACTTTGATGTCATAGCTATAAATATCGATAAAACTGCTTCTCCTGAAAAAATTCAGCAATTTTTACAGAATATTCATTCAGATAATTTGCTTTACTATCGCGATGAAACAATGGATATTTTCAACAATGTTAGAAAACAGGGGCTCGCTTTAGGACTCCCCATTACATTGCTCATTGATAAAGAGGGATATCTCATTGCTTCCTTCAATGGTGCAGCTCCATGGGCCAATGACGATGCCAAAGCACTTATAAAAGCAGTCATTAAAGAAGCCCTATAACTTTAATAACCGCGTCTTTTTAAACGTTGTATAACAAGATCCAGTGCTGACAAAAAAGCAGAACGGTCTTTACGAGAAAAAGGACGGGGACCACCTATTATACTGCCCTGTCCACGCAAATCTTCCATCAAATTGCGCATCGCCAAAGCCTGACCAATTGAATTTACATCAAAAATACGCCCCGTTGGCGAAAGACAAAAACCCCCAGCTTGCACAACCCGCGCTGCTAAAGGAATATCACTGGTAATAACGATACTTGCCTCATGCACATGTTCTACGATCCAATCATCAGCACCATTGAATTCACCAGCAACGACCACTCTTTCAATGAGTGCTTCATCTGGAAGGGACAAAGAACGATTTGCCACAACAAATGTCTTAAGCTGATAACGATTCATCACACGATAAACTTCATCTTTTACAGGACAAGCATCTGCATCAATCAACAAAGTGATAGCAGGCTTTATTGGGATAATCATACCTTGGCTTTCAAGCAATAATAAGCTCTTTCATTTATCTGAATGTTGCAAATCCTTGCGATAAAACATTATCGCCGCGTTTATTTCTCCTCCCAAAATAAAAATTGCACTCAATATGTACAGAAAAATAATAGCAACCATAATAGATGCCAACCCTGCATAGGTAGAAATATAATCAAACATCGTTAAATATTGCGCAAAAGCGATAGAAGCCATAAACCATATAAACATTGTCACCACTATTCCTGGTAAAATATCTATAATTTTCCGCCGCCCTGCTGGAAGCCATTTATGAACAATCAAAAGACTGATAAACAAAATAACGATTGCAACTGTATAACGCCATACACGAATAACAGCAATATATTCAGTCATAAAAAAAGAATGATTTTGCATAATTTTGATCAACAAAGGCGCCAGAATCAATAAAAAACTAATCACAACAAGACCAACAGCTCCAAGGATTACAAAAAACAGACTTTGAAAACGACAAAATAACAAACTCCGTCGATCAGTAACACGGTAAGCTTTATTTAAAGCCGTACGCAAAGCCTCTATCCCATTAGAAGCAAAATAAGCCGCTCCAATGACAGAAAGCGTCAACACACCTCCTCGATGAATGGTTAAAACATTAACAATTTCCTGAGATAAAGGCTCTGCAATAACATCAGGCAATAACTGCACCAGTGCTTTAATTTTTTGCGGTGTATAAGTAAAAGCACCTAGAAAACGAGCAAAAGATGTTCCAAAAATAAAAAAAGGGAAAAATGCTAAAAGCCCCGATAGCGCAACATGGCTTGCAAAAGCACTCCCATTATCACGCCAATAATGACTTACTGCGTCACACAAAATACGATAGCTATACCAAAAGATATTTTTTAACAAAACTCAATACTTTCTGGTAAAACTCTTCCTCAGTCTATTTCAAGTTTTATAAAAATCATCAAAACTCTGCAAATAAACATTTTGCAATGTTGCAATATAACGGTCAATAATCAATACGGTCAAGCCCGACTTTATACCAAAACAAAAACCTCTTGTTTTTACTCACCCTTTTTTAGAAACATTCTGACGCCCAAAATCAGGAGCATCAATTTCCTGTCCAGCATCAATAATATTGCGGCGTACAGCACGCGTACGTGTAAAAAAGTTAAACAGTGTCTCACCATCTCCTAAATGAATTGCCCGTTCTAAAAAAGCAAGCCCCTCACTAAAACGGCTCAACATTTCTAAAATAGCATCCTTATTATGCAAACAAATATCTCGCCACATAACGGGATCAGAAGATGCTAAACGCGTAAAATCACGAAAACCGGAAGCGGAATAAGCAATCACTTCCGAATTTGTTACTTTTTCTAAATCACTCGCTGTCCCAACAGTATTATACGCAATCAAATGGGGTAAATGTGAAACAATAGCCAAAACAAGATCATGATGCTTAGGTTCCATCTTTTCGACACGCGCACCACAA
The DNA here is from genome assembly GCF_042195625.1 of Bartonella sp. AP9QHHD. Lineage (NCBI taxonomy): Bacteria > Pseudomonadati > Pseudomonadota > Alphaproteobacteria > Hyphomicrobiales > Bartonellaceae > Bartonella > Bartonella sp. AP9QHHD. Next base: position 60,569 of record NZ_JBHIOP010000060.1, read on the forward strand.
GCTTCCCAAAACGCTGTTAATTGTGCGACAGCAGCAGCATCGCTATCCGCAAAAGGCGTTAAAATACACCAACGATTCATAAATAAATCAGCAAAACCAGCATCCGGTCCTGAATATTCCGTTCCAGCAATTGGATGCCCTGGAATAAAATGAACCGTTTTTGGCAATAAAGGTGCCATTTCCGCAATAACCAACGCTTTCGTAGAACCAACATCACTCACAATCGCTCCAAGTTTTAAATGATCACGAATGGTTTTTGCCACTTCTGCACTAGCCCCAACAGGAACAGAAAGAATAACCAAATCTGCTCCTTCAACAGCTTTTGCATTATCTGTCGTATAAAAGTCCCCAAGCTCCAATTCTCGCGCTCTTTTCAGGGTTTCTGGACGACGTGTTGCAATAGAAATCTGAGCCGCAAGATTTTTCTTTTTAATCACTCTTGCTAAAGAAGACCCAATCAGACCGATCCCAATGAGTGCTATTTTTTCAAACTGAGTATGGAGCATCTTTCACCTTCAAAGATTCTTTGCAAATGGCAATAAAGACTAATTGTAAAATCACAATTTTCTTGTTTGTTTGTTCAAGAGTTATGCGTAAAACATTAAAAAATGACAACTAGGGAATAAAGAATAACGCAGTTTACCAATTATCACCTGCGCAAGCTGACAACAGATCACTTTACCTAGAAAACACATAAAAAATAAATGACGAGAAATCTAACATCACGCTCTAAAACTCCCTCTTAATTACTGATCAAAGCGCATCACCGAAACAAAATAAAATGCACTCTCAATTAGGATAACAACGACTCTACATAAAATCCCATCAGTTTACTTTATCTTACTAATTTACTCACAAAAAAACACATCAAAAGCGTAAGCAGATACTAACTCTTCTCCAATTATCCCGATACGTTCATTAATTTGTACATTAGACCTATATAAAACGTATTGCGCCTCCACCTACAACATCAACATAAGTTTCGCGAATATTGAAAACACCGTAAAACAACGCATACCAAAAGATACCATTAAAAACATTTTCCTCTCCCGATTCCGGATACCGTAAATCAAATAAATATGAGAAAAACACGCCCTCTCAATAAAGAAAAAGTTTGATAAAAAAAACACCGAATATCCCTTTAATGGAATCACACCCCTCACGTAAAACAGAACGCCCTCAACAGAATAAATTTGGATTACAAATTCATGGGTTTGTTTTAAAAGACATCTCGCTCCCTAGCCTATCTCACGACAGTGTTCGTAAATGTTATAACTATAAATCTATTAAGCACGACCCTCTTCACACTTAAATAAAACACTATCATTATATTTTCCTACCCCCAATGTTGCAAAAAACCTTGGAATTTGAGAGCATTCATAAGAGGCATTTTTAGTGCTTTCTTGTACAGTTTTTATCTACACGCCCCCCACTTATGACGTGCAAAAGACATTGTTCTGATTGATTTAATATGAAAAATAATAAATTATTAATAATAAACAATGACTAGCTCTGTTTATGAGACACATTCATTGCTAAGATAATCATCTCTGTATCAAACATAAAAGTTTCCCCATAGGTGCTGTGGTTTTCATCATAATCTATTTTGACTTTCTTCTCATCCCATGAAGATTCTTAATTCATACCGATCTGCAAACAATTCATTTTCTTGTCTAAAAGATTCCTCTGGCTCACTATTGTAAATGATTCAATTAATCTATAATACATTGATTTATAAAAATAATACTTTTTTTCAATTTGAATCATAACTTCGAATACTGTAAAATTCTTCCATCACAAACCCTCTTATCAATTAAAATCTCTTGGCTACACGTCACAAGAAGACATGTGAGAAAAAATGATGAAAAACGCTCTCTAATGCTAAAAACTGTAGTAACATTAGAGGCTAGCAAAGTATATAATGAGTGTCGACTTGCGCTTTTATTAAGCATAAAGATAGAGTTGCTCTATGGGTTTTATATTCTTCACAAGGAACTTTACTTCTACACCATTCATAAACACCGCCGCGAAATAGATATGACGCGCATTGAAAAATATTTCTAAGAAAGCGTATGAATCTACCATACAAGTGTCTTCTGTTGTTTGAGATACTCTGTTTTACATGGGGGTGTTACTCCATTAAGACTCTATGAACCAACCTAATATTCACCAAATACCCACACAAAAAAACATCGAACACATAAAATTTGATATGGGCCTCGTATCACTACCCTAAAAACAGTATTTTACGATACAACAAAATAATAAAACTGTTTCAAAATGGCCTTTTGAAAATAAACTATTTCTTTTGAAGAAAAATTTCTATCAAGCTTTCAAGCTCCTAAAATGCATCCTCAAAAATACAAGTTCCATCAACCTCTACTTGATAGCATAACAGTTTTAATTACTGAAAATACCTCTGTGGTATACCAAAAATAAAAAATCATTATATTTCTAGGCTGTTAAGCTGCCATCTGGCGTCGTGCAATAATTGTAAGCCCTAACAAAACTTGACGAATGATAGCTTCGCCCAAAAGTGGATTTTTACGACTGTCTAAAACAGCACTCTGAATTCTTTCCATTGCATAAGAAATTTGTTCTAACTTCCAATATTTTAAAGCTTGTTCAACGATCTTTTTCCGTTGAAAAAAAATGGGAGGGCGTGCCTGAGAAACCACCGTAAAAGGTGAATTTCCTTCAACCTCTACCTGATAACGCAATAGCTGTAATTGCTGAAAATGCCTTTGAGCTGTACTCAAAATTAAAAAAAGTGCCCCCTGCACTGCTGCATGTCGGTTAAAATGCGCTTCAAAGCCTGATATATCGCCCAATAAAAGAGCATCAATGACTTCATCTTGAGAAAGAGCACTGACATCGCTTACAACAGCTTTCACATCTTCAAGAGTAATATGAACATTTGCAGCGTAAAGACAAAGCTTTTCTAATTCACCTCGTGATACAAGGCGATCCGCCCCTAAACATTCATGCAACCATCTACGTGCATCTAAAGAAAGAGTCTTCTTAAACTGTCCTAAAACCTCATCAATCAAACCGTCAAGAGACCGCATATCATCGGCAAAACAGGGTAAAGCCATCGCTTTTGATGCTGTTTCAACAGCATTGCGCAACCCTGTTCCTTTTTTTAAATCCCCTGCCTCAATGAGAATAAAACAAGCTTCTGGTGGTTTCTCAATTAAAAGTTTTAAGGCAGCAAGAAAACCTTTTTGGTTAGCAGCATTAGAGATCCATATCAAACGATCTCCCCCAAAAAGCGATAACGTACGCGCTTCATTTTCTAAACGTGCAGGATCTTTATCAATTTCAGCAGCATCCAAACGAATTGTCGAAAATGGATCTTCTATTGCTACCCGTGTAAGTTTTGCAAAACATTGTGCACGCTCACAAATAAGACCACGATCTGGCCCATAAATGAGAACAATAGGAAAAGCACGTGAAAAACGCATTAGAAACTGATCAACTTCATGTGCTTTTTTCTGAGCCACACTATTAATCCATTAACAGTTCATCATCATCAAGAACTTCCCCGCGAACTTTCTGAAACATGCCAATTAAATCATTGACATCCAAGCCCTTACGCTCTTCATGACAGACATCCAAAATCACTTTTCCACCATGCAACATCAAGGTACGATCGCCATAATCAAGAGCCTGACGCATAGAATGAGTCACCATGATAGTCGTTAATTTTTTCTCTTCAACGATTTTTTCAGTCAACCGCATCACAAAATCAGCCATTCCAGGATCAAGCGCTGAGGTATGTTCATCAAGCAATAAAACATCCGCATGTGCTAATGTTGCCATCACAAGACAAACTGCTTGGCGTTGCCCACCTGATAAACTATCCATAGGATTATGAATATATGCTTCAAGACCAATGCCTAATTGAGCAATTTTCTCTCGAAAAAATTGCCGTTTCTCATGATTTAAAGCCGCACGCAAACCACGACGACTTCCTCGAAGAGCAGCAAGAGCCAAATTTTCTTCAATTGTTAAAGAACCACAACTTCCCTCTAACGAATCTTGAAAAACACAAGCAATCTTTCCAGCGCGTTCACTGACTGATTGCCTAGAAACATTTTGCCCATTGATAACCACTTTCCCTGTTGAAGGAAGCGTAGCACCCGCTAAAACACTGAGCAAAGTTGATTTACCAGCACCATTTGAACCAATAACCGTAACAAAACTACCCTGATCAATTTTCAGGTTAATATCAATTAAAGCCTGTTTTTCCAAAGGTGTTTGCGGTTTAAATGTGACCCCAACATGAAAAAACTCAATCACGTTTATGCCTCCTCCAATAGCGTGGCACAATAAGGGTTAAAACAACCAACAGCGAAGTAATCAACTGAAGATCTGTCGACGTATCAATGCCAATGCCATTTGCTTCAAATGCAAATTGCACCGCCACACGATAAAGCACAGACCCTACAATACAGCTGATTATAATCCAAAAAATATTGCGCGTACGAAAGAGAGTTTCACCGATAATCACGGCTGCCAATCCAAAAACAATTGTTCCAATTCCACCGGTAATATCTGTTGCAATCGCAGTTTGAATATAAAGAGAACCACCAAGTGCCACACACGCATTGGAAAGCCCCATTCCAAAATATATCAATGCTGATGTATGGACACCTTGCGCCGTCGCCATGCGTGGATTAGCGCCCATTGCACGCATAGCAAGACCAATTTCACTTTCCAAAAAGCGCCAAATCAAAAACGCCATAACGAGCAACACAATACCAACGAAAAGAGGACGCACAAAAATATCAGACAAACCAAACAGATTATAAAAGGGGGTTAACGCCGTATCAGCAAGTGCTAAATTAACATTAGACCCTCCCATAATTCCCATAATACGAAGATTAACCGTATAGAGTGCTGACATTGTTAAAATAGAAGCTAAAAGATTCAAAATGCCAAAACGCAAATTCAATAGAGCTGTTAATAAACCAGCCACCATACCTGCACAAAAAGCGCATGCCATAGCTGTCCATGCATTGAAACCCAAGAGAATCAAAACACCACAGACACAGGAACCAAGAAGAAACGATCCATCAACTGTTAAATCAGGAAAATCTAAAACCCGAAATGAAAGATAAACCCCTATAGCAACAAACGCATAAATAAGGCCTAATTCCACAGCACCAGAAAACGCAAATATATTCATGTAAAGACAATCCCCATGAAAACTTAACGTATTTTTATTGTATCAACACTCTATCAATAAAAGTTATTGAATCACTTTTGTTGCACGGTCAATAACTGCCTGCGGAATAACAATCCCTGCTTTTTGGGCTGCTTTCAAATCAATTCGAATGTCATTATTAGCCGCCTGCACAACATCAATATCACCAGGCTTTTCACCCTTTAGAATACGCACAACCAATTTCCCAGCATCAACCCCTACATCATAGAAATTCACACCTTGCGTCATAAAAGGCCCGCGCCCGATAGTATTCGCATCAACAGTAAATACAGGCATATTGGCTTCCTCTGAGACCTTTATTGCACCTTCTAAAACAGATAAAATCGTATTATCAGCAGGAACAAAAATAATATCGACCTTACCGATTAAAGCGCGTGTTGCTGCCTGAACATCTGAAGGCTTTGGTGCCGATGAGGGAATAATTTCAATTCCAGCTTTTTTTGCTACATCCTTTAACGTTTTAAGTGTCGAAACAGAATTTGCCTCAGAAGCATTATAAAGATAACCAATTTTTTTCAAATCTGGTTTTACTTCTTGTAAAAGTCTAACACTTTCTGCAACATCTATACGATCAGAACTCCCCGTCATATTACCGCCAGGTTTGGTAAGTGAAGAAACGATTTTAGCTCCGATAGGATCAGAAATTGCTGCAAAGACGATAGGAATTGTTTTTGTTGCCGCAAGCATCGTTTGTGCTGAAGGCGTGGTAATTGCTACAATAACATCGGGTTTATCACCAACAAATTTACGCGCAATTTGCGTTGCTGTTGAAATATTACCCTGCGCTGATAAAAAGGTAAGTTGAAAATTTTCACCTTGCTTATAACCATTTGCTGCAAGCACATCTTCCACACCTTTACGAACAGCATCCGCAGCAGGATGGACCATAATTTGCGTTATTGCAACTTTAACGTGTTTAACTTGGTCATCGGCCTTTGCAACACTGTTCATCATAAAAACAGTTGCAATGATAATCCCTAATATATTTATTCTCTTCAACATTATATTCCACCCCTCTCCATGCAAAAATTAAAAAAGGAATAATTTATTACTGAAGAATTTTCTAAAATCAATCTTTATTTCATTTTATCGAAACATGGACAAAATAAATCAAACTAAAATGATATTTTTTTGTTGCAATTCGTAGAAGCCTACGCCATACAGGCAAGACATATATCGAATCGGTAAGCGGGTGTAGCTCAGGGGTAGAGCACAACCTTGCCAAGGTTGGGGTCGTGGGTTCGAATCCCATCGCCCGCTCCATTGAATTTTGTATTTATTCGTTCTTGTATGGATGTAGCTTGCCTGTAGCTTGCCTGTAGCTTGCCAGCGGTGTAGCTTGCCAGCGGGTTTTGTATAATTTGCCACTAGGTTTTGTACCAATTTATTTTTTTTCAAAGAGTTTTTAAGGGGT